>NZ_JAMXFI010000059.1:0-49412 GCF_025460875.1 Microvirga yunnanensis | reverse complement strand
CATTGCCGCGGGGTGGAGCAGCCCGGTAGCTCGTCAGGCTCATAACCTGAAGGTCACAGGTTCAAATCCTGTCCCCGCAACCAAATCACATAAGCCCTCGCGAGCAAACCGCTCCGAGGGCTTTTGCCGTTCAGCGCAAAGCAGACCAACCCGAATCCCACTGAAAAGCTGCAGCGGGTCGAGCCGGTGTGGCTCTCCGCTCATCGACCCACCTGCCCTCTTGAACCCGTCCCGCTCCCGGACGCGGCGCCCGTTCGCGTCATAGTGCAAAATATCCAGCGGCCGCCTCGGCATTTTCGGGCACGCCGACGGGGGAAGGCGTATAATGGCCGCCTGAGAAATCGATCTCCGACAAACGGCCCGGATCGTTTGCAGAATCCCGAGGGGCACCTTCGGAGGAAGTCATGACGACCATCTTTGGCGACGACTGGCCCAATCTTCTCGACGGCACGTCCCGACGCGACGTGATCTACGGCTTCGGCAGCGACGATGATCTCTACGGCTTCGGCGGGAACGACGACATCTACGGCAGCTGGGGCTACGACGTTCTGGTGGGTGGCAACGGCAACGACTACCTGAACGGGGGAGATGGTCCCGACGACCTCCACGGCGGGTCGGGCAACGACAGTCTCACCGGAGGCTACGGGTTCGACTTCCTGTTCGGGGACAGCGGCAACGACCGCCTGTCCGGCGGGGCGGATTACGACAACCTTTACGGCGGTTCGGGCCGGGATTCCCTCTCGGGCGGATCGAGCGACGATCTTCTCGACGGCGGCTCGGGGCAGGACAGGCTGACCGGTGGAACCGGCGACGACGCCTTCCAGTTCACGCGTAACTCGTCAGGCATCACCAGCACAACCGCGGACACGATCACCGACTGGGCTGCGGCAACCGACTGGATCGCCATGAGGATCGCCGGAACCTCTGCCAATTACCGCGAGGCCGCCACGGGCGCGGCGTCCATCGAAGAGGCGGCATCCCAGGCGGAGGCGACCTTCACGAGCGCCAGCATCGCTCATGTGTTCCTCTACAATGCCCAGACGGATACGGGCTACCTGCTGTCCGATCTCAACAACGACAACCGGTTCGAGACAGGCGTCATCCTGACGGGAGCCGGCAGTGCCGCGGACATGAACTACCGCTACATCATCAATCTCTAGAGCATCGGACCCAAAAGTGGACCCACTTTTGGGATCGATTCTGATGCTCAATCCCTTGAGCGGCGCACCGTCGACTGCGAAAAACCGGGTCCACTTTCTCGCACGGTGCGCTTGAGCATCGCGAGAAAGCGCACCGGTCTTCCGCCCGATGCGCTTTCGAGGAATGGAGCGCCGAAGCGCCGCGCCCGGTCCGGGATGACCCTTGGCGGCAGTTGCGGACGGGAAAGCAACCCGCCCGCCGCGGCCTGGCTCAGTAGTTGCAGACCTGCTGACGGCGGATGACGACCCGTCCATAAGGCCCGACGATGCGGCGGCGGACCCAGTAGCAATCTTCCCCATCGGCGACGGCGGCCGGGTAATATCCGTAGTACGGATAATCGTACCCATACCCATAGCCGTAATACGGATAGCTCAGCGCCCCGAGCGCCAGCCCTGCGGCCAAGACCCCTCCGTAATACGGGTAGCCGCGATAATAGTTGCGGTAATACGGATAGCCGCCGTAATAGCGCCCGTAATAACCCCGGTAATAGGGCCGGTACGCGCCGGCCACACCGCCATAAAAGGGAGCACGGAAGCCATAGCCCGGCCGGCCGATGGCACCCACCCGGAAGTCCCCGCGGCCGAGGCCGGGGCCGGCAATCGCTCCGCCTCTGAAGCCGCCCATCCCTCCCCGCGGGATGAACATTCTCGAACCGCCGAAGCCGCCGCCGAAGCCGCCGCCCCGGAAAGCGCCCCCTCCTCCAAATCCGCCGCCCCGGAAAGCGCCGCCTCCCCCAAATCCGCCGCCGCCGAAGCCGCCTCCCCGGAACCCGCCTCCGCCGAAGCGCTGGGCATAGGCATCGGCTGGAACGAGAAGTGCGCTCGCCGCGAGCGCCCCGATCGCCAAGAGAATCCTGTTCATCGCCATCCTCCCGTGTGTCGGCTCGTATGCTCGAGGCATGAGGCAGGAACCATCAGGGCGACGATGGTACATCCCTCCCGCAAGGCCGCTTGATCGTTCGGGACAAAAAACGAGAATTTTCGACCAGGGAGCATACCCATTCCGGCGATGTGTTGCGGCCCGAAACCCTTGACCGCCGCTGCGTCCGGCAGGGGCTGGACTCCCGACAGGGTGCCCGTCGCCTCTCCGCCCCGCTTCACCCGCCCTTCACGGCTCCGGCCGTGAGGCCGGCTACGATCTGGCGCTGGGCCACGATGGTGAGGACCAGGACCGGCAGGGTCACGATCAGGGCCGCGGCCGCCAGCGGTCCCCAGCTCAGCTGCTCGAAAGACAGCATGTTGTAGACGGCGACCGGCAGGGTCCTGGTCTCCCGGCCCGCCAGGACGACGCCGAACACGAAGTTGTTCCAGGAGAAGATCACCGCCAGGATGAACGCCACCGTGATCCCCGGCTTGGCAATGGGAAGGGCGATATGGCGGAACACGTCCCACCGGTTGGCGCCGTCGATGACGGCGGCCTCTTCAAGCTCGAGCGGCGTCGTTTCGAAATAGCCGATCATGATCCAGATGACGATGGGCACCGTGATCACGAGGTGGGCGATGATCTGTGGGAGAAGCGTGCCCATCAGCCCCAGCCACTGGAAGAGCAGGAACAGGGGGATGAGGTACGAAAGCCCCGGGGTCATGCGGGCGATGAGCACGACCACGGCAGCCTTGGTCGCCTTCATTCTGGCGATGCCATAGCCGGCCGGCACGCCGATCAGCAGGGCGAGCCCGGTGGCGGCGCCGGTCACGATCACGCTGTTGAGGAAGAAGAGCCCGAAGCGGTTCGATTCGAACACGCCCGTATAGTTCTTCCAGGCGAAGCGCTCCGGGATCAGGATCGGCGGATAGGCGGCGTTGTCGACCTCGAACTTGAGCGAGAGCGAAATCATCCAAAGGAAGAACAGGATTGCAGGCGATACCAGCACGATCCCGACGAACAGCAGGCCGAGCGAACGGGCGACTTTGCGAAGGTTCATGCTCATGCCTGAACGTCCATCCATTTCGTGCGCTGTCGAAGATGGAGCATGAGGAGAGACAATGCGATCACGATGGCGAAGAAGACGACCGCGATCGCCGATCCGTAGCCGACATCGTAATAGGCGAATGCCACGCTGTAGAGATAGAGGTTGATGGTTTCCGAGGCCGTGCCGGGTCCGCCCTGGGTGATCGCGTAGATGATGTCGAAGCTCTTCAGGGCGTCGATGGTCCGGATGATCACCGCCACCATGAGGAACGGGGCGATCATCGGCAGCGTGATGTAGCGGAACTGCTGAAGGATCGTCGCTCCGTCGATGGAGGCGCTCTCGTAGGGTTCCGTCGGGATGGCCGCGAGACCGCCCAGGACGATCAGCATGACGAGGGGCGTCCATTGCCAGGTCTCGACGAGAACCAGCGACGGGATCACCGTCGACGGGTTGAACACCCAGGCCTGGGGCCCGATGCCCACGAGGGACAGAAGATAGTTCAGCACCCCCAGCTGCGGATGGAACATCATCGTCCAGACGAGCGCGACGGCTACGGGCGTCGCCATCATGGGCATGACGAACACGCCGCGCAGAACTCCACGGAAGGGCAGACGGGAGTTGAAGATGAGTGCAGCCAGCGTCCCGAAGATCAGCGGCAGCACGACGGCCAGGATCGTGTAGACAAGGGTGTGGCCGACCGACGTGAGAAAGCGCTCGTCCGAGGCGAGACGCAGATAGTTGGACAGGCCGGCGAAGCGCCTCGCTCCGCCGACCGTCCACTCATGCAGGCTCATCCAGACCGTGAAGACCCACGGGAAGACGATCACCGACCCCACCACGGCCACGGCGGGCACGACGAAGGGCCAGTAGAGGCTCTTCGGGCTCGCGTCCGGGGCGGGTGCCGGCTCCGTCGCCGGCGTGACCTGGCGTTCAGCGATGGTGGCCATGGATATGCTCCGCCATCGTGATCATCTCCCGTCGGGCGCGCATCAGGCCTTCTCGCTGCGCTCGAGGATCGGCTTGAACTGTTCCGTCGCCTTCTTCATCTCGGCGGCCGGATCGCCGCCTCCCAGAAGATTGGTCAGGCCGATGCCGACGATGTCTCGGAACTCGGTGACCGGCTGGATGACGGGAAGGCCCAGCTTGCTGATCTTGCCCGATTCCACCACCGCGTCGATCCAGGCCGGGGGCATCTTCACGCCCTTGCGGGTCTCGGGATCGTTGAGGATCGACTGGCGGAACGGTACGCCGCCGCCCGCCTGCAGCAGGCGAGCGCCCATCAGCTTCGAGACCGCCCACTGGCAGTAGAGATACGCCGCCTCCTTGTTCTTGCTGGCGGCCGTGACCCCGATGCCGTCGCCGAATGTCGCCGAAGCCTGCGCCTTGGGGCCCCGCGGCATGACCCCGTAGCCGACCTTGCCGACGACCCGTGACTTTTCCGGATCCTCCAGCGGCGGCGCGAAGCCGACGCCGTCGAGCCACATGCCGATCTTGCCCTGCAGGAAGGCCGACTGACATTCCGACCAGTTGAAGCCGGCCACGCCCTGCGGGGCGGATTTGGTGAGAAGGCGCTGATAGAGTTTGGCGGCTTCGATGCCCTCGGGCGAATCCGTCATCAGGTTGCCGTTGGCATCGACGGGATCGACACCGTGGCCCAGGAGGAAGCTCGTCCAGACGGGGACATTGGCGTTCTTGAGGCCACGGGCAACGAAGCCGTAGGTCCCCTCCTTCGAATCCGTCAGGGCTTCCGCAGCCTTCACCATCTCCTCGAAGGTCTGCGGATAGGCGAGCCCCTTCTTGGCGAACAGGTCCTTGTTCCAGTACACCATCCAGTAATCGACCGAGAACGGCAGCGACAGCATCTGGCCCTGCGGGTTCTTGGCATAGAGCAGGCCGGCCTGGGAGAAGTCGCTCTCGGTGAGGCTCGGATCCGTCAGTTCAGGATTCTTCATGAAGCCGCTGATGTCGGCGAGCCACTTGGCCTTCTCGAACTGGCGCTTCTGCACATGGTAGCTGATATGCACCACATCGAAGCTCGGGCTGCCCGAGTTCAACTCGATCACGGCCTTCTGCCGCTGCTGCTGTTCGGGCGTCTGCTCCGACGAGACCTCGATCCCGGTCAGGTCGGTGAATTCCTTCTCGAACTTCTGCAGAACCTCGCCGCGCGGGCTCTTGATCAGGTTCACGCCGATCTTCGTGCCGGCGTATTTCTTCCAGTTCACGTCCGCAAAGGCAGGCGCGACGCCGCCCAGGCCGTATGCGGCGGTCGCGGCCGCCGTGCTTGCGAGAAATGTACGACGTGTAAACGATCCGCCCGTGGCAGCCATGATCACTTCCTCCGTATTTGAGCGTAACGGTCCGTTCGGACTCATTTCCGTGCTTGCAACCGATTAAGCACCATGTAACATGTTAGTGTCAACACAGCAGTTGCCCGGCTTCGCATCGAAGCTGTTCCTGGAGGCGCCCGTGTCGCTCAGCTTCGGCATCAGTCCTGCCCTCGTTACCCCCTTTCTGGACGGAAAGGTGGACGTTCATCGCCTGGCTTCCCATGCCAAGGATTGCCTTGCCCGGGGCTGCCGGACGGCGACCCTGTTCGGGACGACCGGTGAGGGTCCCTCCGTCGGCGCGACGGAGCGCGAGCGCGTCGCCCACGGAATGGTGGGACATGGGATCCCGGCCGAGAAGCTCGTGGAGGGCGTGATCGCCTGCTCGCCGGAGGAGGCCGCGTCCAGCACCAGCCAGGCGCTGCGTCGCGGAGCCCATGCGGTGCTGCTGGCACCGCCCTTCTACTTCCGCCCTGCCCCGGACGATGCCGTGCTCGATTGGTATTCGGCCGTGTTCGACGCCGTCGGCGGCGATCTTCGGGACATCATTCTCTACCACATTCCCGGCATGACCGGCGTTCCCCTGTCACACACGGTCATCGCACACCTGCGGGATCGCTATCCCGGGGCCATCCGGGGCGTCAAAGACAGCGCCGGCAGCCCCGAGGCCACATTCGCCCTCATCGAGGCCTTTCCCGAGCTCGACATCCTGGTCGGCGACGAAACCTATCTCGGGCGCGCCTGCGCGGCGGGCGCGGCGGGATCCATCTGCGGCGTGGCCAACGTTCTGCCGGAGGCTGTCATCGAGCTGGCGGAGAACGGACGGGACGACCCACGCATCGTCGCGCTGGTTCAGGAGATCTGCCGCCATCCCATCGTTCCGATGGTGAAGGCGCTCACGGCCCACGTGCGCAAAGACCCGGTCTGGGCGGTCGTCAGGCCCCCGCTTCCGACGCTGGACGAACGGACGACCGCGCGAGCGGTCTCTCTGCTCGAGCCGTTCGGGCCCGTGATCAAGGCCGTTGCATGAGCATCGCCCGCCCGGTCCCCCGCACGGAGATCAAGCTGCGCGAGCGGGCCTATGACGTCTTTACCGAACAGCTTCTGCGGAGCCAGATCAAGCCCGGTCAGTTCGTGACCCAGAGGGAGCTGGTCGCCCTTACCGGACAGCCTCTGGGCGCTATCCGCGAGCTGATCCCCCGGCTGGAAGCGGAAGGCTTGATCGTCACCGTCCCGCAACGCGGGCTGCAGGTTCTGCCGCTCGACATCACGCTGATCCGCAACGCCTTCCAGTTCCGGCTGATCCTGGAACGGGAGGCGATCGCCGTTTTCACCCAGACCGCCAGCGATGCCGCGATCGCACGGATCGAAGCCGCCCACCAGTCGATCGTCGACGCCGCCCGGGACGGCCTGACCCACCATCTGATCGCCACAGCCCAGCAGGTCGACCGGGAGTTTCACGAGACGGTGATCGACGACCTGAACAACGAGATCATTTCAAGAGCCTACCGGGTGAACTGGATCAAGGTTCGGCTCATCCGTCAGAGCGAGACGAGCCTCGACGAGGATCTCGTGATCCCGGTGATGCGGGAGCACCTCGCCATCATCGCGGCCATGAAGCGGCGCGACACCGCCGCGGCCGTGGAGGCCGCCATCGCTCACGTCATGAACGCGCGCGCGCGGGCGCTCAGGCTCGAATAGGCGATGAAGCGGAAACCGGTGATCTGTCTCGGATGCGCGTTCTGGGACACCATCTTCAAGATCGAGCGCATTCCCGGGCACGGAGCCAAGGTTCTGCCCGAGAAAGCCGTGCAGGTCGCGTCCGGAATGGCGACGGCCGCCGCGGTCACCATCGCCCGCCTCGGCGGCCATGTCGAGCTCTGGGCGCGCGTCGGGGACGATCCCACGGGCGAGAGCTTCCTGCGCGACCTGACGCATGAAGCCGTGCGCATCGATCGAATCCGCAGGGTTGAGGGTGCCCGGACGGCCTTTTCCACGATTCTCGTCGACCGTGAGGGCGAACGACTGGTGGTGCCCTACACCGACCCGTCGCTCGATCCGGATCCGAGCTGGCTGCCGCTCCAGGCAGTCGCCGATGCCGCGGCCGTCCTGGTCGACATGCGCTGGCCCGAAGGCGCACGGGCGCTCCTCGCCGAAGCGCGCCGTTGCGGGGTCCCGACCGTGCTCGACGCCGATGTCTCGCCTCCCGAGGCGCTGCGCGAGATGATGACGCTGGCAGACCACGTGCTGTTCTCCGAACCCGCCCTGCTCTCCCTGTCCGACCGTGGCACACCCGGCGAGGCGCTGCGGGATGTTGCGGCCGGGATCGAAGCGAATGTGGTCGGCGTGACGCTCGGCGCCGCCGGTGCCCTGATATGGCAGCGGGGCGGCTCGGGCGGCGACATCGCCACGGTCCCGTCGATCCCCGTCCGCGCCGTGGACACCTTGAACGCGGGCGATGTCTGGCACGGCACCTATGTCTATGGGCTGGTCAACGATTGGAATCTGGAGCCGAGGGTACGGATGGCCAACATGGCCGCCGCCATGAAATGCGAGCATTTCGGAGGGCGTCTCGGCTCTCCGACCCTCGATCAGCTTTTGGAGCGAAGTCGCGCCTCACCCTGAGAACCGGCCGAGGCTCCGGTCGGGTTTCGGCGCTCGAGTTCGACGAGGAGCCCGCTGTGGTCGAGATCGCCCGCATGCTCGAGCAGTCCGCGGAACAGGTCCGCAGTCAGGGCGGTATACGGCAGGGCGTCGAGGTCGATCCTGTCCGCCGCGTCGAGAGCGTTGTCGAGATCCTTGAGATGGGTGACCGAACGGCCCCTGGTGACGAAATCGCGCTCGACCATGCGCTGGCCGTGCAGTTCAAGGATGCGGCTTTCCGCGAAGCCCCCGCGAAGAGCCTCGCGGACCTTGGCCGGATCGGCGCCTCCGCGCTCGGCCAGCAGAAGGGCCTCCGCGACCGCCCCGATCGTCACTCCGACGATGATCTGGTTGGCGAGCTTCGCGAGCTGCCCTGCCCCGTGCGGTCCCACATGAACGGGGCGCCCCATGATCCCGAGGATCGGCTCGACCTTGCCGAAGATCTCGGCCTCGCCGCCGGCCATGATGGCCAGGGTGCCCTGCTCCGCTCCGGTGGTCCCACCGGAGACAGGGGCATCGACGTGATGGACGCCGCGCTCCTGAAGGCGCCGTGCGTGCTCCTGAGCCTCTGCCGGCTTGATGGAGCTCATGTCGACCAGGATGGCTCCGGGCTGCAGGGCTTCCGCAACGCCTTGAGAAAAGAGCACGTCCGTGACGATCCTGCCGTTCTCGAGCATGAGGATGACGATGTCGGCGTTGCTCACCGCATCGGACGCCGTCTCGGCCACGCGTGCACCGAAGGCGGCAAGCGCCTCCGCCTTGTCGCGCGAGCGGTTCCAGACCGTCAACGTATAGCCTGCGTCGAGCAGACGTCTCGCCTGGCGCGATCCCATGAGACCGATGCCAAGGAACGCCACGTCGGCGGAGGGTGATGGCGTCATCGGAAACTCCTTCAGGGCGGTCCGCGCAGGTCTGAGCGGACCTCTCGAGATCGGTCTCAAGCGACTGCCGACGAGGCCTTGGGCTTCACCAGGCGCCCGAGAGCGGTGCTCAGCAAGGGCCCGAACGCAAGCGCCAGTCCGATCAGCATCAGCGTGGCGACGAGGCCATTCGACCAGAAGATCGAGAGCGAACCCCGCGACATGATCATGGATTGCCGGAAAGCGTCCTCCGCCTTGTCGCCGAGCACCATGGCCAGGACGAGCGGGGCGATCGGATAATCCAGCTTCTTGAACAGGTATCCCACCACGCCGAAGGCGAGCGCCAGCCACAGATCGAAGGGCCGCCCCGCGACCGTGTAGGCGCCGATGAAGCACACGACGACGATCACGGGACCGATGATGGCGAAGGGAATGCGCAGGATCGAGGCGAAGAGCGGGATCGTGGCGAGCACCATGAGCACGGCCACGATGTTGCCGAGATACATGCTGGCGATCAGGCCCCAGACGAAATCCGGCCGCTCGACGAACAGCATCGGTCCGGGATTCAGGCCCCAGATCATGAGGCCGCCCATCATGACGGCCGCCGTTGCAGAACCGGGAACGCCGAGAGCCAGCATCGGCAGGATGGCGCTGCTGCCGGCGGCGTGGTCCGCCGTCTCGGGCGCCACGACGCCCTCGGGCTCGCCCTGGCCGAAACCTTCCTTGCGGCGCGACAGGCGCTTGGCCAGACCATAGCTCATGAAGGAGGCGGCGGTCGGTCCGCCCGGAGTGATGCCCATCCAGCACCCGATGATGCTGCTGCGCAGGAGCGTCACCCAGTAGCGGGGCAGGGTCGCGATGGTCCTGAACACGTCGCCGATCCTGACGCGGGCGCGGATGCCGTCGAAGCGCAGCCCCTCCTCCATGGTGAGCATGAGTTCTCCGATGCCGAACAATCCGATCACCGCGATGAGGAAGCTGATCCCGGAGAGTAGCTCGTTGAACCCGTAAGTGAGGCGCAGGCCGCCCGACACCGTGTCCATGCCGACCGAGGCGAAAGCGAACCCGAGGCCCATGGACACGATGGTCTTGAACGGAGATGCGGCGCCCAGCCCGATGAAGCTGGCGAAGGCCAGGAAGTAGACGGCGAAGTACTCGGGCGAGCTGAAGCGAAGCGCGAACTTGGCCACCCAGGTCGACAGCACGGTGATGAGGATCACGCCGACGAGAGCACCGAAGCCCGCGGACAGGAAGGCGAGCGTCAGCGCCTGCGTCGCCTGCCCCTGTCGGGCCATGGGATAACCGTCGAATGTGGTTGCGACGGATGAAGGCTCGCCGGGAATGTTGAAGAGGATCGACGTCGTCGATCCGCCGAACAGCGCTCCCCAGTACATGCTGGTGAGCAGGATGATCGCCGCAACCGGGTCCATGGTGAAGGTCAGCGGGAGCAGCAGCGACACGCCGTTGGGCGCACCGAGACCCGGCAGGACGCCGACCAGGATGCCCAGCAGAACGCCGACCATCATGAGCATGACATGGTAAGTCGTCAGGGCGACGCCGAATCCATGAAGGAGTGATGCGAAATTTTCCACGACCTGTCTCCGTCCGGATGGGGGCTAGTAGAGGCCCAGGGCGGCCTCGAGCGGGCCCTTCATGAGAGGTACCTGGAAGGCCACCTCGAGCACGAAGTAGAAGATCACGGCGGCGGCGATGCCCGACGCGATGGAGATCGCGAGCCGGTACTGTCCCTGCACCCGCATGACGAAGGCGAGGTACAGCGCCGTCGCGACGTAAAGACCGAGCAGACGGGCCACCACCACGAAGGCGAGCATGGGCACGAAGAACGACGCCACGCGCTTGGCCTCCTCCTTGTGCAGGAAGACCGATTGCAGCCCGCGGCGTCCGGCCGTCGCCTGGACGAGATTGCCGATGCTGGCGGCCACGACCAGCAGGCCGATATAGAACGGGAAGGCTCCGGGCTCAGGCCCGGCATCTCCCCAGCCGATCCCGAATTCCAGAGCGCCGACGACCGCCGCGAGCCCGAGGCCTGCGGTCAGCGTCGCGGTTCCGATCTCAGCGTTGAAACGAGAAATCATCGCGTCCGTCCCGGTTCGATCCATGCCACATGAAAGAGGAGCCGGCGGAGCCTTCCTCCGCCGGCCGTGCGGTCGCCGGCGTCAGCGGACGACCCAGCCTTCTTCCTCGAAAACCTTGCGGTTCTTCGCGTCGTCGGCGGCGATGAAGGTCTTCAGGTCCTGGCCGGCCAGGAACTTGTCGGTCTGGGAGGTGCGCTCGATGTATTCCTTCCACTCCGGCGTCTCGCTCACCTTCTTGAGGACGTCGGCGTAGAACGAAACCGCCTCGGCGGGAACGCCGCCCGGCAGCCATACGGTGCGCGGCATCTGGAACTGGTCGATCGGAATGCCCGCTTCCTTGCAGGTCGGAATGTCCGACCAGCCCATCGTGGCCGTGACCTTGGCGCTGCCCTGGAGGCGGGTCGGGCTGAAGACGCACAGCGGGGTGACTGCCCCGGCCTTCCACTGGCCGGCATTCTCGTTCGGGTTGTTGGTGTTGGAGTCGATATGTCCGCCGGCAAGCTGCACGCCGGCCGCACCGCCGCCCTGGAACGGGACGTAGATGAACTTGGCGCCCGTCGCATCCTGGATCAGGCTGGTGAGCGTCTGGTCCGTGTCCTTGGACTGGCTGCCGCCCATCTTGAACGTGTCGGGCTTCGCCTTCACGGCCTCGATATAGCTCTTGGCGTCCTTGTAGGGCGCATCGGCCTTGACCCAGAGCAGGAACTCGTCGAGGGCCATGGCCGCAACCGGGGTCAGCTCGTCGGGCTTGTAGGCGAGCTTCGCCACGTACGGCAGGAGATAGGCGTTATTCGTGCCGAAGGTCAGCTTGTGGCTGTCGCCCGTCGCGACCTTCGTGTAGATGAAGCCTTCCGCGCCGCTGCCGCCGCCCTTGTTGGTGACGACGATGGACTGCTCCATCAGCTTGTGCTTGGCGATGATCGACTGCACGACGCGGGCGAAGTTGTCGGTGCCGCCGCCGGGTGCCGATGTCACGACGAATTCGACTGGCTTCGTAGGCTTCCAGTCCGCCTGCGCGAGGCCGCTGAATGTCACCGCGACGGCGGTGGCCACCAACCATGAAGTCTTCTTGAGCATCGTTCTTCCTCCCTGTGATGTTTCCAACCGATGGCGTCGGCTCTTGGAACCGGCTGTTTTAGGAATTGACCGCTGACAATCTGGGCTGCTCCGCCTCCGACCGGCGGGCGCGCACCTCGGCGCCCATGCGGATGGCGAGAGAGAGCGCCTCGCGGCTCGCGCCGAGATTCGCGATGCCGCGGCCGGCGATCTCGTAGGCGGTGCCGTGAGCCGGCGTGCAGATCGGGAACTCGAAGCCGCCGATCAGCGTCACGCCGCGATCGAAGCCCATCAGCTTCATCGCGATCTGGCCCTGGTCGTGGTACATGGTGAGAACGGCGTCGAAATCGCCGTTCTTGGCGCGCAGGAAGACGGTGTCCGACGGGAAGGGTCCTTCGACCGTGAAGCCCTTCCCCTGCGCCTGCCGGACCGCCGGCTCGATGATGTCGATTTCCTCGGTGCCGAAGTTGCCGCCGTCCCCCGCATGGGGATTGAGGCCGGCGACGGCGATGCGCGGCGGATTGAAGCCTGCGGCCCGCATGCATTGATCGGCCAGCGTCAGAGACCGCAGGATCGCCTTCTCGGAGATCGCGGCCGCGACCTGCGACAGCGGGATGTGCGATGTCACGCGGGCGTTCCAGGTCTGCCCCAGAACGTTGAACTCGCTCGCGGCCACCGACGTCTTGAGAACGTCGCGCACGAAGCGGATCTCGTCGTCGTAACCGTCATAGGCCAGACGCATGGCCTTCTTGTTGAACGGCGTGAAGAACACCGCATCGGCGCGGCCGGATTGGGCGAGCAACAGGGCACGCCGGAAGTTCTCGGTCGCGAAGACGCCGCCCTCGAGCGTGGCCGTGGCGGGCACGACCTGATCCGGACTGAGATTCTTGAGATCGACGAAGACGGGACGGGCGGCGCGATCCGGAAGCGCCTGCTCGGACGCGACGACATCCACATCCACGGCGACGCCCGCCACCTGGGCTCCACGTTCGAGGATGCGAAGATCCCCGAAGATCACGAGATCGGCGCCGGAGCGGAACTCCTCGGAGGCGATGAGCTTGGCCGCCAACTCGGGGCTGATTCCGGCCGGATCGCCCATGGCGAAGGCGACAGTCGGCTTTTCGGACGGGGTCGGCAAGGATTGAGCGCTCACGGCAACCTCTTCTCGGGATGACGACTGAACGTTAACAGCCGCAAATTTCGTACGCAAGTATGCTGCATACAGAATTTTGTTTGCGGCGGTTCAGGAAAAAGTTGTATAGAGGGGTCTATCCCCGTCAGGATCTGTGGAAACACGGCAAAGTATGGAACGAGCCATGGCATCTGAGGCCGCCCCCTTGCTGATCGACGAGATCGATTCGCGCGGTCCCATCGTCCGCCCTACCCTTCACGACGCCATCGTGGCGCGGGTGCGCGACATGATCATCGAAGGCGAGCTCGCTCCGGGGACCCGCCTCCACGAGGGCAACCTCGGCAAGATGCTGGGGGTCTCGCGGACACCGTTGCGGGAAGCACTCAAGTTCCTGGTCAGCGAGGGTTTGCTGGAACTCTCACCCGGTCGCGGCGCGGTCGTGCGCCAGTTCACCGCGAAGGACGTGCACGACAGCCTGATCGTGCTGGGCAATCTCGAGGGCCTTGCCGGGCGGCTGGCCTGCGAGCACGCCACCGAGTCCGAAATCCGGGAGGTCCGGCAGCTGCATGACCGCATGATGGACATGTACGAGAAGCGCGACCGCCTCCCCTACTTCAAGCTCAACCAGAACATCCACTCCGCCATCCTCCGGCTCTCCAAGAACGAGGCTCTGGTGTCGGTTCACAACGTTCTGCAGGCCCGGCTGAAGCGCATCCGCTACATCGGCAACGAAGGGCCTGAGAAATGGGCCGGCGCGGTGGCCGACCATGTCGAAATGGTCGAGGCGCTCGAGGCGCGCGATGCCGAGCGGCTGTCGACGATCCTGAACGCCCACATGCTGAAAACCTGGGAGCGCGTCAGGCACGCGATCTGATCGGTGGCGTCGTTCAGTCACCATCCACTGCGAGGAACCGGACATGAGCCATGAGAGCCAGCTTCGCGAGTTGATCTGCCGGTTCGGGCGGTCGTTGTTCGAACGCGGCCTGACCGCCGGATCCTCGGGCAACATCTCGGTCCGTTTGAGCGACGGGGGCTGGCTGACGACGCCGACCAACAGCTCCCTGGGCTTTCTCGACCCGGCGCGCTTGAGCAAGCTCGATGGGGACGGCCGCCTCGTGGACGGCGATGCGCCGACCAAGGAACTGCCTCTCCACTCGGCGCTCTACGCGACCCGCCCGGATTCGGGGGCGATCGTTCACCTGCACTCCACGCATTCCGTCGCCGTTTCGATGCTGCCGGACGTGGACCCCGCCAATGCCCTGCCGCCCATGACGGCCTATTACGTCATGCGGGTCGGGCGGACAGCCCTCGTCCCGTACTACCGGCCGGGCGATGCGGCCGTCGCCGACGCGATCCGAGGCCTTGCCGGACGCTACAGCGCCGTTCTTCTGGCCAATCACGGCCCGGTCGTGGCGGGCAAGGATCTGGAAGCCGCCGTCTATGCGACCGAGGAACTGGAAGAGACCGCGAAGCTGCGCCTCCTTCTCCACGGACTCAACCCGCGCCTTCTGACCCGCGCCCAGGTTCGGGACCTGGTGTCTCATTTCAAGCTGGACGAGGCGATCGCGGACGATCCTTCGGACGCTTCTCAGGATTGCTGTTCTGCGCCTCACCACCCCTCCCACCCGTGCGGATGAACCGATGCCCCGCTTCTCGGCCAATCTAGGTTTCCTTTTCACCGAGCTTCCCGAAATCGACCGGGTCGCGGCCGCAGCCGCGGCGGGCTTCAAGGCCGTCGAGATGCACTGGCCATACCACGTGCCTGCGGAGGAGATGCGACGTGCCCTGACCAGCAATCATGTGACCATGCTCGGTCTGAACACCCCGGTGGGGAACGCCGCGGCGGGCGATTTCGGGCTCGGAGCCCTGCCGGGCCGCGAGAGCGAGTTCCAGCAGGCCGTGGAACAGTCCGTTTCCTACGGGCATGCGATCGGCGCGACCGCCGTCCACTGCATGTCCGGGCTGGTCGCCCCGGATGCCGCCTCAGCAGCCGAGAGCACCTTCGTGGCGAACCTGAAGCTCGCTGCCGACAGGGCCGCCCAGGCCGGCATGACCGTGCTCATCGAACCGATCAACCATCGCGACAAGCCGGAATACTTCCTGCACACCGTCGAGCAGGCCGCGTCGATCATCGATCAGGTCGGACGGCGCAACGTGAAGATCATGTTCGACTGCTACCATACCCAGATCATGCAGGGCGATCTCACACGCCGGCTCAAGGACTTCCTCGACGTGATCGGCCATGTCCAGATCGCCGCGGTGCCGAGCCGTGCCGAACCGGACGAGGGCGAGGTCGACTACCGCACCATCTGCCGGACCCTGGATGATTTGGGATACGGCGGCTGGGTCGGCGCCGAGTACAAGCCCCGCGGCCGCACGGAAGACGGCCTCGGCTGGCTGTCCGCCTGGAGCCGGGATCCATCCTCCTCCAGCACTCAGGGAGCCGTGGCATGAAGCTCGGATGCATCGCCGACGATCTGACCGGAGCCACCGACCTTGCCCTGATGCTCGCCCGGGAGGGATTGCGCACCATCCAGACCATCGGGGCGCCGCGCGCGGAGCTCGACCTGTCGGGCGCGGATGCCGTCGTGGCGGCGTTGAAATCCAGGACCATCCCGGCCAAGGAGGCCATCGATCAGTCTCTTGCTGCCGCGGAGATCCTGCGGAAGGCCGGCGCCGAGCACCTGTTCTTCAAATACTGCTCCACCTTCGACTCCACCGACGAGGGCAATATCGGGCCGGTTACCGACGCCCTCCTGGCCTTCACAGGAAGCGACTTCACCCTCGCCTGCCCGGCCTTTCCGGCCAATGGCCGCACGGTCTACAAGGGCCATCTCTTCGTGAACGGGGTGCCGCTGCAAGAGAGCAGCATGAAGGACCATCCGCTCACCCCCATGCGGGATTCCAATCTCGTGCGGGTCCTGCAGCGTCAGACCAGGCGGACGGTCGGGCTCGTCGCCTATGAAGACGTGGAAGCCGGAGCGGATGCCATCCGGGCCGCCTTCGCACGCGAGAAGGCCGCCGGCCACCAGATCGTGATCGTCGACGCGCTGAGCGACGCGCATCTGAGGGCCATCGGTCTTGCGGCCGCGGACCTTCCCCTCATGACCGGCGGATCGGGCGTCGCCATGGGATTGCCCGCAGCCTACCGGCGCGGCGAGCGCGACGCCGCACCCGCGTCGACGGGCTTCGATGCCCCGGACGGCCGCAGCATCATCCTGGCCGGCTCGTGCTCCAGCGCGACCCGGGGACAGGTCAAGGCCGCGATCGAGGCCGGGATCCCGGCGCTCCGCCTCGACGCGCTCGATCTCGCCTCCGGCGCCACGACGGCCCGCACGGCTCTGGATTGGCTGAACGTGCAGGCGACGACGGGACCCGCCCTGATCTACTCCACGGCGACGCCCGAGGAGGTCCAGGCCGTCCAGAACAGGCTCGGGCGCATGAACGCCGGAGAGATCGTCGAGAAGACCCTCGCGGAAATCGCGCAGGCGCTGCCCGGCCTCGGCTTCACCCGCCTCATCGTGGCCGGGGGCGAAACGTCCGGGGCCGTCGTGAACGCCCTCGGGGTCGATGCCCTGGCGATCGGTCCCGAGATCGACCCTGGCGTGCCCTGGACCCGGTCCCTCGCCGGGATCGACCTCGCCCTCGCCCTCAAATCCGGCAATTTCGGCGCCCCGGACTTCTTCCTGAAGGCCTGGACCATGCTTCGGTAGGGCGAAGACCCACGAGAACGACCCATTCGGCGGCACATGAGACCGGTGGCGACCGCTTACCGGAACGGGAGAGATGCGCGATGAACTACCATGATTTCTATGCGAAGGCCGGCCGCCCCGTGGAGACCTGCGTGGTCGGAACGGGCGGCTTCGGCCAGAGCTTCCTCGGGCAGGCCCAGCGTGTTCCCCTGATAAACGCCCGCATCGCAGTCGATCTCACGGCGGAGAGTGCGGCCTCGGGCTTGAAGGCCGCCGGCATCGATCCGCGCCGGATCCACATCTGCGCGTCGGCTCATGACGCACGGGCCGCCTGGGAGCGCGGCGACTACATCGCCACGAAGGACCTCGCGCTCGTCTCCGATCTCCCCTTCGACGTGGTCGTCGAGGCGACCGGACAGCCTCGGGCGGCCGCCCGTCATGCCCTGCTCTCGGTCGAGAGCGAGAAGCACCTCGCGCTCGTCACGAAGGAACTCGACAGCGTGGTCGGACCCGGCCTCAAGGCTCTGGCGGCCGAGCGCGGCCGCGTCGTCACGACGGTCGACGGCGATCAGCCGAGCCTGCTCATCGGCCTCGCCACCTGGGCCGAGATCATGGGCTTCCATATCGTGGCCGCCGGCAAGTCCAGCGAATACGACTTCGTCTTCGATCCGTCCTCCGGTCATCTCGCCAGCAACGAGCGCTCCGCCGAGAACGTGGACCTGAACGCCCATTGGACCCTCGGCGGACGGGACATCGAGGAGATTCTCGCGGCCCGGCACCAGGCCATCGCGGGCTTCCCGCAGCGCGCCGTGCCGGATCTGTGCGAACTCATGGTCGTCGCGAACGCCACCGGCCTCCAGCCCGACCGTTTCGATCTCCACGCGCCGCTCGCGCGCATCGGCGAGGTTCCAACCATCTTCTCGCGCCGGGACGATGGCGGCATTCTCGCGGGCGACGGGCGCCTCGACGTGTTCCACTGCCTGCGCAAGCCCTACGAGATCAGCTTCGCGGGCGGCGTTTTCGTGGTCGTCCGCTGCGATGACGCGAAGAGTTGGGACATGCTGGCCCAGAAGGGCCACGTTGTCAGCCGGACGGGGGCGAACGCCATGGTGTTCCTGCCGCGGCACCTGCTCGGCCTCGAGGCCGCCAGCAGCATTCTCGATGCGGCGATCCACGGGATGTCGGGCTACGGGTCCGACTACCAGCCGCGGTACGACCTGATCGCCGTCGCCGCCGAGGACCTGCCGGCCGGCACGGAGCTGGCGATGGGCGGGCACCACCACACGATCTCCGGCGTCACCGCCGAGTTCCGGCCCGCCGGGCCTTTGGCCGCGAGCGCTCCTGCCCCGTTCTACCTCGCCGCCGATTGCCGGCTGGCGAACCCGGTCTCGAAGGGTCAGGAAATCCGCATGAGCGATCTCGAATGGCCCGAGGCATCGCCCCTGATGAGGCTTCGCCGGGAGCAGGATGCGCGCTTCTTCGGACCGCGGTCTTAGAGCATCGGACGGACCCGGAGGGCCGCGTCAGCGACCCGAAGGGCCACGCCAGTGAAAAGTGGATCCGGTTTTCCGTTCTGACCGATGCTCTCATTCAAGAAGGAAGCATCGGATGGATCCCAAAAGTGCAAGTCCACTTTTGGGTCCGATGCTTTAGAGACCAACCCGGAGCGCACGCCCGATGGCCTTCCTGTCCCTCCTGCGGCCCGACCGCTTCACCATCGCGCTCGTGGCGACGGCCGTCGCCGCGACGATCCTTCCGGCGACCGGTGCGGCGGCGCCCATTCTCAAGATGGTCATCGTCGGGTCGATCGCGCTTCTGTTCTTTCTCCAGGGCGCGCGCCTGTCGCGTCAGGCCATCGTGCAGGGCGCCGTCCACTGGCGTCTGCACCTGATGGTGTTCGCCGCGACCTTCATCCTGTTCCCGATCCTCGGACTGCTCACGAAGACGTACCTCCAGTCGTATCTAGCGCCCGGCATCGCGCTCGGCATCCTCTACCTGTGCCTTCTCCCCTCCACGATCCAGTCATCGATTACCTTCACGTCCATCGCCGGCGGGAACGTCGCGGCGGCCGTGTGCAGCGCCTCGGCTTCGAACGTTCTGGGCGTCCTTCTCACTCCGCTGCTGATGGGATTGTTCATGCAGACGCAGGCAGGGGTGTCGTTCGGGGCCATCGGCGAGATCGTGCTGCAGATCCTCGTCCCGTTCCTGCTCGGGCATCTGCTGCGTCCCTGGTTCGGATCATGGGTGGAGAAGCGCCGGAGGCTCACGAGCCTCGTCGACCGCGGGGCGATCCTGCTCGTCGTCTACTACGCCTTCGGCGAGGCGGCCGTGGAAGGCCTGTGGCACCAGCTGGCAGCGGGGGACATGATCGTCCTCGTCCTCATCAGCTGCGTCCTGCTTGGCCTCGTCCTCGTGGCGACCACGATGGCGAGCCGGCTGTTCGGGTTCTCGATCCGGGATGAGGTCGCCATCGTGTTCTGCGGCTCGAAGAAGAGCCTCGGCAGCGGCGTCCCCATCGCCAGCATCCTCTTCCCGGCCAGCATGGTCGGCGCGATCATCCTGCCCCTGATGCTGTTCCATCAGATCCAGCTGCTGGTCTGCGCGGTGCTCGCACGGGCCTATGCGGAGCGGACAGGCCGGGAGCCGGTGCCGGCCGAGTAGGCTGGAGACCGACCCCCGACGGAATCAATCCGCCAGCGGCTCGATGACCAGCTCGAAGGTGACGCAGACCGGGTTGTCGCCGCGAACGATCTCACCTTCGAAGACCCTGCCCTGGATGTCGACGACGTCGATGTCGAGATGGGCCCGCGGCGCGCCGTCCAGGTCGGCCACCCTGCCCCGGCGGATGAGAACCTCCGTGGCGTGGGAGTCGACCCGGGCTCCGTCCGAAAACCGAACCTCGTTCAGACTGCCGATGCCATGGACCTTCGCCGTCCTGATCGCGTTCTGCGCGCAGATCGCCTCGATCGCCAAGCTGATATCCTCGTTGGGCCTGACCTTCGCCAGCAGCGCACGATGATCCCCGGCCGCATCTCCTCCATCGAAGGTCGCCGGCTCGAACAGGGTGAAGTTGGTCTCCTGGTCGGGCAGAGCCTCGAAGGTCGCCGACCGCGATCCGATCCCGGTCACGGCGATCGGCTCCGCGACGATCGATGCCGGGCCGAGCATGTGGCCCATCTGCCGGCCGTCTCGTGAATTCCAGATCCCATGGCAATGGATGAACGGCTTTCCGTCACGCCACCCGACGATCACGCCGGCGCGCTCGATCTCGACCACGCCCTCCGGGGCGAAGGTCTGGCTGTACCACGCCGCATGGAGGTCATCCGGAGAGGCGGCCGGCATGACGAACTGGAACGGCTCGCACCGGCCGCCCCTGAGCTCGACGAAGCCGCCGCCGCACCCTGCCTCGGCGAACCCCTTCGCGATGGCTGCATCCACGGCCTGGCCCGGCTCGAGGGTGAAACGCAGCGGAACCGCGGAACCAAGGACGGCGGACACGCGCGCCGGCGCGACCGGGCCAGGGTGATGAATGAGTCTGGGGGCCATCCTCAACCTCAGGATCAAGCGTCAGCGCAATTCGGATACGGCGCAGCTCTGGCCGCCGTCGACCGGCAGGCAGACGCCCGTGATGAACCGGGCCTCGTCGGAGGCCAGGAAGACGGCCGCATTCGCGATGTCCCAGGCCGTACCCATCGTCCCGAGCGGCACGGCCGCGTTGCGCGCGGCCACCATCTCGTCGACGGAGGCATATTGCCCGGAGATCTGCTTGTAGATCAGCGGCGTGTCGATGAGCCCGGGCATGATGCAGTTCGCCCGGATGCCCTGGCGGGCATATTGCATGGCCAGGGCGACGGTCGCCTGATTGACGGCCGCCTTGGTGGCGGAATAGGCGAAATACGGATAGCCGGTCCAGCGGATCGCCGCGAGCGACGAGATGTTGACGATCGCGCCGCCGCCGTTCCGAAGCATATGCGGGATGACGGCCTTGGAGGTCCGGTAGACCGGGCCGATATTGAGGTTCAAGGCCGCCGCGAACTGCTCCTCGCTCAACTCGACCGGCCCGCCCATGTGCGTCACGCCGACATTGTTGTGCAGGATGTCGATCCTCCCGAACTCGGCAACCGCGCGTTCCACCGCCTTGCCGATGGAGCTCAGGTCGGTGACGTCCGCGGCAGCAGCCAGGGCGACGCCGCCCTCCTGGCCGATGATGCTGGCCGTTTCCTCGGCGGCGTCCTGGACGAGATCGACACAGGCCACCTTCGCGCCCTCGCGTGCATAGGCAACGGCGGCCGCCTTTCCGTTGCCCCAACCGGGTCCCGAGGATCCCGCGCCGAACACGATGGCGATCCTGTCCTTCAGACGCGTGCCCATCGTGCGCTCACTCCTGTCCGGTGCGGGCGGCTGCATCCGATTTGGGAGCCAGAATGCCCGCGATGGAGAACCCGCCGTCCACGCAGATGGTCTGCCCGGTGATGTAGCTCGATTTTCGCGGATCGAGGAGGAACGCGGCGGCGCCGGCGATCTCGTCCGGCGAGCCATAGCGGCGCTGGGGGACGGTCGTCATCCAGGCCGCGCGCACGTCGGGCGTATGGACCTCCTGGACGAGCGGTGTCTCGATCGGCCCGGGCG
Organism: Microvirga yunnanensis; assembly: GCF_025460875.1. Lineage (NCBI taxonomy): Bacteria > Pseudomonadati > Pseudomonadota > Alphaproteobacteria > Hyphomicrobiales > Methylobacteriaceae > Microvirga > Microvirga yunnanensis. The sequence continues at coordinate 27,871 of NZ_JAMXFI010000059.1, read as the reverse complement.
CGATGGCATTCACGCGGATCCCGAGGGAAGCGAGTTCGACCGCCATGACCTTCGTCATGGTGATGACGCCACCCTTCGAGGCTCCATAGGCGACGCGCCCCTTGTTGCCTACGAGGCCGGACACGGACGCGATGTTGACGATGGAACCGCTCCCGCGATCCCGCATCCGTTTGGCCGCTTCGCGGGACACGACGAAGCTGCCGATCAGGTTGACCTCGAGCATCCTGCGGAAGAGATCGACGCTCGTGTCGAGGGCGGGCACATCGCGACCGATCCCGGCCGAGTTGACAACACCCGTGATCGGTCCGAACTCCGCCTCGCAGGCCGCGATCGTGCGGACGACTCCCTCCTCGTCGGCCACGTCCATCCGCTCGAACCGCACCCAGTTGTTGGCCGGCGAGAGTGCCTCCCTGCAGCGATCCAGGCTCTTCTGTTCGAGATCCGCCACGATGGCGCGCCACCCCTCGGCGAGAATGGCTTCGACCACCGCAAGCCCGATCCCCGACGCCCCCCCGGTCACGAGCACTGTCTGCGGCTGCGCCATGGTTCTCTCCTCTCGGGTCTGACGACGATGGTGCGGTTTCTGTCAGGTCGTACCCGGCGCCGGCTCGGCCGGCGGCAGGGACCCGCGCTTCTCGAGTTCCGCCCGGATATCCTTCTTCGTGATCTTGCCGTAGGCCGATCGCGGCAGAGCTTCCCAGAAGAAGATCCGTTTCGGAAGCTTGTACCGGGACACCTTGCCGTCCATCCAGGCGAGAAGCTCGCCCTCGCTCACGTTCGCCTGCGGCCGCGTCACGCAAACCGCGACGCCCACCTCGCCCCAGGTTCGATCGGGCACGCCCAGAACCGCCACCTCGGCGATGGCCGGATGTGTGAGGATCCTCTCCTCGATCTCGCGCGGATACACGTTCGAGCCGCCGGAGATGTACATGTCCGACGCGCGACCGGTGATGTAGAGGTAGCCTTGCTCATCCACATGCCCCAGATCACCGGTCCGGAACCAGCCGTCCCGGAACGCCTTCGCGTTGGCCTCCGGGTTGTTGTAGTAGCCCGCGAAGACGGCCGGCCCGCAGACGCAGATCTCGCCCGTCTGTCCGGCCGCCACCTCCCGCCCCTGCTCGTCCTGGATCGAGACCTGCATGCCGGTGCGCTCGTAGCCGCAGGTCCCGACCTTCACGTCGGGACCATCGTCCGGCTCGTGGAGGGCCGGCGGAAGCACGGTGATGTTCCCGGTCACCTCGCCCAGCCCGAAATACTGGACCAGCACCTTGCCGAGCGTCTTGAGCGCATGCTTCTGATCCTCCCGGTACATGGGGGCGCCGGCATAGATCACGTAACGGAGCGAGGAATGGTCGTGCGTTTCCACGGAAGGATGCTCGGTCAGCAGCTTCACGATGGTGGGCACGGTGAAGAGATTGGTGATCCGCCACTGCTCGACGAGCCGCCAGGCCTCGTCGACATCGAAGCGCTCGCTCGACAGCAGCACGGTCTTGGCCGCGCGCGCCACCTGCGTGAGCTGGTGGACGCCCGCGCCATGGGACAGGGGCGCGACCACCAGGGACGAGTCGCGGTGCGTCGTGCCGGGCATCAGGTCGCAGAGGTGGTTCGTGACCACGAACGCCATCTGGCCGTGGGTCAGAACCGCCGCCTTCGGCCGTCCCGTCGTGCCGGACGTGAAGAAGAACCAGCACGGATCGTCGTGCTCCACCGATGCCAGCGGCACGCTCTCGCCGGCGTGCCGTTCCACGAGCGCATCGTAATCGTCGCCGAAGCCCGAGGCTCCGATGGAGATCGCGAACCGGATGCCGGGCGCGGCCTCGCGGACGACCGCCGCATGGTCCGGAAAATCGCGATGGCAGATCAGCGCCGAGGCGCCGCTCGACTGGGCGAGATAGGCCACCTCGTCGGGCGTCTGGCGGAAGTTCGCCGGCACCCAGACGGCTCCGACCTGGAAGCAGGCGAACATGGATTCGAACATCTGGTTGCAGTTCTTCGACTGCACCAGGACGCGGTCGCCCTTGCCGATCCCGTTCGCCGCAAGGGCGGCCGCCATGGCGTCGACGCGGCGGGCGAGCTCGGTCCAGGTCCAGCTCTCCTCGCCCCAGACGAAGCCGATATCGGGTCCGTGGCGCCGGGCCGCCTGGTGCAGGAAGTTGGCGAGGTTCATGACCCGCTTCGACACGGGCACGACGCCTCCCGCAGGGTTCGGAAGAGAGGCGGTCATGGGCGGCATTTCCGAAGACCGATCAAGCCATGGCGTGCCATCGGTGAGTTTTTCCTTTGTCGAACGGCTCTGTCCATCATCCTTGCAGGTTGCGGGATGCGTCAGAGGAACGCCGTCGAGATCCACGGGACGGTGGCGATGATCACAAGGCCCGCGATGAGCGCCACGAGATAGGGCCAGATCGCCCCGATCGCTTCGTCGGGCGACACGTTGCCGATCTTGCAGGCGAGATAGAAGCCGATGCCGATCGGCGGCGTCATCAGGCCGATATTCATCGCCGTGACGATGACCATCGCGTAGTGGATGTCGTTGATCCCGAGGCTCTTGGCGATGGGGAACATGAGCGGGGCCATCAGGACGATGGCGGGCAGTCCCTCGAGCACGCAGCCCAGGATCATGAAGACCACGATGGTGAGCGCCATGAAGGCGATCCAGCCGCCGGGCAGGCCCGTCATGATGGAGGCGAGACTCTGCGCGACGCCCGCCTGCGTGATCGCCCATGCCATGGCGAGAGCGGTGCCGAGGATGAGCAGGATCGACCCGGTGAGCGCCGCGGTCTCGACCAGCATCCCGTAGAGCTTGCGCCAGCCGATGCCGCCGTAGAGAACCACTCCCACGAACAGGGCATAGACGACCGCGATGGTCGACACCTCGGTGGCGGTGGCGACGCCGCCGGCGACCGTGCTGCGGATGAGGAACGGCAGGACGAGCGCGGGCGCCGCCACCAGCAGCGTGCGGCCGATCAGGGATGCGGACGCCCGGCGGACGCCCTCCATGCTCTCGTGGCGGGACTTCCAGCGCGCCAGGACTGCCAGGGCCGCGAGCAGCACCATGGCGACCACGAAGCCGCTGGTGAACAGGCCCGCGATCGACACGCCCGCGACGGATCCCAGGACGATGAGGACGATGCTGGGCGGAACGGTGTCGGCCATGGCGGCGCCCGTGGCGAGCAGCGCGATCATCTCCCGCGGGCTGTGACCGCGCCGCTTCATCTCCGGGAACAGGGCCGGCGCCACGGTGGCCATGTCGGACACCTTGGATCCCGAGATGCCCGACACGACGAAGAGAGAGCCGAGCAGCACGTAGGACATTCCGGCCCGCACATGCCCGAGAAGCGACGCCAGGAAATCGACGATCGCCTTGCCCATCCCGGTCGCATCGAGGATGCAGCCTAGGAGGACGAAGATCGGAACCGACAGAAGGATGATGCCCGACATGCCCTCGTCCATCCGTCCGATCATCACGAAGATCGGAACCTGGGTGGCGAAGGCCAGATAGCTCAGCGTGCCGATGCCGAAGCAGAACGCGATCGGCACCCCGGCGGCAAGGCACAGGGCCACGAAGACGACGAGGAACAGGATGATCTTGCCGCTTCCCATTCGGACGAGGGACGGCGAGAAGAACCAGAGCGCGGCAGCGACCGCGGCGATTAGGAGAGCCGCCACGACGAGATCGCGCCACGACGCGTTCTTCAGCGCGTATGCCAGAACGATCCCGAGCATGGCCACCATTCCGAACGGAATGGCCGCGACGCGGAAGGTGCTTGGGATATTCAGCGCGGGAGACGTGATGTACCATTCCTCCAGCGCGTAGTCGAAGGCCGGCACCATCAGGACGAGAAGGAAGGTGGCGATCACCAGGGGCGCGAAGGCCCCCAGGAAGGCCTGGGCACGCTCCGGCATCTTGTGCAGGAACAGGGTCAGCCTGAGATGCTCGTTGCGGTCGAGCGCGATCGCCGAGCCGAGCATCGCGAGCCATAGGAAACAGAGGGACGCGACCTCGTCGATCCAGACGACCGAGAGCGAGAACACGTAGCGCGAGGCTACGCCGGCCAGCAGAAGCACGACGATCGCGACCAGCAGGCCGGACGCGACGATCTCGACCGGCTTCAGGAAGCGCGATCCGGCCCGAACCTCGTCGCTCTCGGCGACGATGAGCGGTTCTGTGGCGGGAAGTGCCTGGGCGGAGGATGTCATGTCCGAACGTTCCCTACGATTCTCCGGCATGCGGGAAGCCGAGGCGCCTTCCGGCCGCACGATTGCCTGATCCCTGCGCCGGCAGGCGCAGGGATCCCGGTCCCAAGTGGGCTAGGCCAGGGACCCGACGGCACGCTCGAGGAGCGCCCAGGCCTCGTCGCCGTACTTGCCCTTCCATTCCGAGTAGAAGCCCGCCTTGCGCAGCTTCTCCCGGAACGGGCCGGGATCGGGTTGATTGAAGACCATGCCTTTCGCGGCGAGCTCCTGCTGCAGGTTGCCGTTCAGCTTGGACACGTCCTCACGCTCCTTCACGCCCGCGGCGTTGATATGCTTGGCGACGATCGCGCGCACATCCTCCGGCAGCCGCTCCCAGGCGCGCCGGTTCGCCAGGAACCAGAAGCCGTCCCACATGTGGTTCGTCAGCGAGCAGTATTTCTGCACTTCATTGAGCTTCGCCGTGGACACGATGGCCAGCGGGTTCTCCTGGCCGTCGACCACCTTGGTCTGTAGCGCCGTATAGACCTCGTTGAAGTTGATCGACGTCGGGGCCGAGTCGAACGCCTTGTACATGGAGGTCCAGAGCGGCGAGACCGGGACCCGGATCTTGAAGCCCTTCAGGTCGTCCGGGGTGCTGATCGGCTTCGTGGACGATGTCGTCTGCCGAAAGCCGTTGTCCCAGATCTTGTCCATGACCACCAGGTTCGCCTTGGTGATCTGCTGGCGCACATAGGCGCCGAGGTCGCCGTCCATCGCCTTCCAGACGGTCGCATAGTCCGGAAACGCGAAGCCGATCCCGTTGATGGACGCGGCCGGGACGAGGGTCGACAGGATCAGGCCCGACAGGGTGAAGAATTCCACGCCGCCCGAGCGCACCTGGCTGAGCGTGTCCGTGTCCGACCCCAGCTGGCTGCTCGGAAAGATCTGCAGATCGAACCGCCCGTTCGTCTCCGCCTTGATCGCGGCGGCCATCTCGCGCGCCCGCGCGTTCATCGGGTGGGAATCCGGCAGGTTGTTCGCGTATTTGTAGGAGAACTCAGCCTGCTGAGCCCGCGCGATGAACGGCGCTCCAACGACTGCACCCGCGACAGCGGTCGAACCGACAGTGAGCAGCCGACGGCGAGACAAGATCATGTAACCCTCCTGGTCGGGTCCCCGGGACCCGTGTGTTTCCTCAAGACCAAGGTCCATATATCGGACCTGCGATTATTCAGGCACGCCGCTTGCCGGGCGTTTTCATTGGCCCCCTAGCAGGCACTCTGATAGGATCCCTTGTCAATGAAAAAGTGCCACCTGGGCTGAATCCCGGGAAGGCCGCCATCGAAGGTCCATATATTGGAATACGAGAAGAGCATTTCGGCCAGGATCGCCGTTCAGGGCATCAGCAACCCGTCGTCCCACGGGGCACAGGCGATCGACCGGGCCGCGACTTTGCTGCTGCTCGTGGGCCGCGCCGGGCCCTCCGGCGCCCGGCTGTCCGAAATGGTCGAGCAATGCAGCCTGTCGAAGCCGACCGTGCGACGCATGCTTCTCGCCCTGACGCGCGCGGGTCTGCTCGATCAGGACCTCGAGACCAGGCGGTATTATCTGGGCCCGGAGATCCACGTTCTCGGTACGCTGGCGAGCGCCCGGTTCGGCATCCATTCGATCTCCGTGCGGTCCCTCGTCCGGTTGAGCCAACGGACCGGCGACACCGCCTTTCTCTCGGTGCCTCGCGACGTCTATTCCATCTGTGTCCACAGAGAGGAAGGTCCGTTCCCGATCAGGGTCCACGCCCTTCATGCGGGAGACCGGCATCCGCTCGGGGTCGGCGCAGGTGGCCTCGCCCTACTGGCCGCCCTGCCCGACGAGGAGGTCGAGGACGTGCTGGCCGCCAACGCGGACGTTCTTGCGGAGAAGTACCCGCCCTTCTCGCCCCCGGTGCTTCGCAGTCTCGTTCGAGATACCCGTGAGAGAGGCTATGCCCTCAACCCCGGAATGCTTCTTCCGGACTCCTGGGCGATCGGGGTTCCCATTCACGGGCCCGACGGCAGACCGGTCGGAGCCCTTTCCATCGCGGCAACCGAAAGTCGCCTGAGCCGGGAGCGGCAACTCGAAATCGCCCCGCTGCTCAGAAAGGAAGCGTCCTCGATCGAGACGCGTCTGGCCGAGGCAGATCCCGGCGAGAAACAGGCGCGGGTCCGCCGCAGCTCGCCGTGACGGAGACCCGCGCAAGGCCTGACGGATGTCACTCGCCGGGCGACCTCATCCTGGCGGCTTGCCGAACAAAGCGGAGCGCGTCGCGCAGTGTGAGGACGAAAGCGGGCCACGCTCGTGAAGCGAACGATGCGCCGCTTCAACGATGTGAGCCTCGGACATTCGGGATGGCCGGCCATGACGACGAGGGTGGTGCGAGCCGGGCAGTTCATCCTCCACGTCATCACTGGGCTCGTCCCGGTGATCCCGATTGTTTGGGGCACGGCGCCTCTCCGTATCGGGATGGCCGGGACAAGCCCGGCCATGACGTGCGGAGGGTGTTCGCACCGGGTCACACACGCCACGTCATCGCCAGGCTTGTCCCGGTGAACGCGATCGGAACACCGGCGAGCGCATCGTGCGAACGAGGCTCTAGCGCTTGTCCGAGCCCTTCTCGATGATGTGACGGATCCGAACCGCCAGGTCTTCGATCGCGAACGGCTTCGTGATCATCTCCATGCCGGGCGCCAGGAAGCCGGACGCGATGGCGGCCTGCTCGGCATAGCCGGTGATGAAGAGCACCTTCAGGTTGGGACGCATCAGGCGCGCGTGATCGGCGAGCTGGCGGCCATTCAGGCCCGGCAGCCCCACGTCGCTGACGAGCAGGTCAACCCTCTGTTTCGACTCGAGCACTTTGAGTCCGGACGGACCGTCAACCGCCTCCAGGGCATGATACCCGAGATCGGCCAGCACCTCGAGGATGAGCGATCGGACGACGGGCTCGTCCTCGACCACGAGAACGGTCTCACCCTCTTCCGCCCGATGGGCGTCGCTCAGCACGGAGGCGGGCGCTTCCCCTTCCAGCTCGCCCGTGTGATGGGGCAGATAGATCTTGACGGACGTTCCCTTGCCGACCTCGCTGTAGATCCTGACATGTCCCTCGGATTGCTTGGCGAAGCCATAGACCATGGAGAGACCGAGCCCTGTCCCCTCGCCGATCGGCTTGGTCGTGAAGAACGGATCGAAGGCTTGAGCCAGGACGTCGGCGGGCATGCCCGTACCGGTGTCGGACACGCTGATCGTCACATACAGCCCCGGAGCCACATCCTGCTGGGAGAGCGGATAGACGCGGTCCAGGTTGGAGACGGAGGTCTCGATCGTGAGTGATCCTCCCTCGGGCATCGCATCGCGGGCGTTGATCGCCAGATTGAGAATCGCGCTCTCGAGCTGGTTTGGATCGCAGATCGTGAGCGGCAGGTTCTCGGACGTGGCGATATTGAGCCGGATCGATTCCGACATCGTTCTCCGAAGCAGGTCCTCCATGGACAGGACGAGCCGGTTGGCATCGACAGGCTTCGGATCGAGCGGCTGGCGCCGGGCAAAGGCGAGAAGGCGGTGCGTGAGCGCCGCCGCGCGATTGGCTGACGTCGTCGCGGCACCGATGTACCGATCGAGTTTTTCGAGGCGTCCCTGCGCCATGCGGGACTGGAGGAGATCGAGCGAGCCGACGATGCCCGTCAGCAGGTTGTTGAAGTCGTGCGCGATGCCGCCGGTCAACTGCCCGACGGCCTCCATTTTCTGACTCTGTCGAAGCTGCTCCTCGAGCTGCTTGCGCTGAGTGACGTCGCGCCCGACGCTGTAGAACACATCCCCGGCCGGAGCGAAGGTCCAGTTGATCCAGCGGTACGATCCGTCCTTCGCATGGACCCGAATGTCGATGTCCTTGACGGCCCGCCCGCTCTGCAATGCCTGGAGCAGGCTGTTCCCGACCGGCTTATCCTCATCATAGATCCAGGTGTCGATCCGGGTTCCGACGATCTCGTCTTCCCGGTAGCCGAGAAGTTCCGTCCAGGCAGGGTTGACGGCGTTGAGCAATCCGTCGGCGTCGCACACGCTGAACAGATCGCTCGAGAGGCTCCAGAGCCGGTCACGCTCCCGGGTCCGCTCTTCCACGCGGCTCTCGAGACGTTCGTTGAGTTCGCGAAGCCTCGCCTCCGACTGCTTGGCAACCGTGATGTCGTAGACGACACCGATGAATCGCAGGCCTGCCGTATCCGCATCGCGCACATACTCGCCGCGCCGAGCCAGCCATCGAGGCTCCCGGTCATCGGCGCGCTTGATTCGAAACTCCACATAGGAGGCGGTTTCGCCGGAGCTCGGCTCGACGATCGGACGATCTCCCGGCTCGACCAGAGCATTCACGGTCCGGATGGGAAGAGCACTGCTCGGATGAAGCCCGAGCAATCGGCAGAACTCCTCCGAGACGTTGACGGTCGCGTAGCCCTCCACGTACTCGAACGTTCCGACGCCACCCGCGCTCTGGGCGATCCGGAGACGCTGTTCGACGTGCTTCTGCTCGGTAATGTCGATGACTACCCCGGTGAACCGCACCGGCCGGTCGGTGTGGTCGAAATGGCAGCGCCCTCTCGCAAGGGCCCATTTCACCGAACCGTCCGACCCGAGGAGACGGTACTCCTTCGAGAAGATCTCCGCTCCATTGAGAATGCCCCCGACGGCGAGGCGGACCCGTCGACGGTCGTCCGGATGGATCGACTTGAAGAAATCCTCGACCGGAAGGCCCTTCTCCGCCGCGGCGGGGTCGAGATCGTGAAGAACCGCGAATCGCGCGTCCGCCGTGAAGCGTCCCTGGGGAATGTCCCAGTCCCAGGAGCCGCCGCTTCCGGCCACCGTCAGGGTCTGGCGCAGCCGCTCGTTCGTCTGATCCAGCTCTCGCTGGCTCGCCTCGAAGGCAGCCTGCATCGTCCGCGACTGATGCGCCTCGGTGACATCGACCTGTGTCGCGAGGAAGAACTGGGGCTCGCCGGTGGAATCGCACACGGGCGTGACGAAGAGATGATTCCAGAACTGAGAACCATCCTTGCGCCGGTTAAGCAGTTCCGCTGAGACCGCCCGGCCGCCGGTGATCGCTTCCCGTATCTGCGCGATCGCCTTCTGGTCCGTGTCGGGAGCCTGGAGGAACCGGCAGTTTCTGCCGACCGCCTCCTCGGGAGCGTAGCCCGTCACTCTGGAGAAGGCATCGTTGACGTAGACGATGGGATTGTCGAAGACCCGCGGATCCGTGGCAACCATGGGCAGCCCGGACTTCTCGAAGGCGGCGAAGACCGGCCCGGCCACGCGCCGCAGCTCATCGGCGGCCCGGTCGATCGCCTGTTTGGCCTCGCGCTGGGACAGGATCGGGGCGGTCATTCTTGGCAGAGTCTCGCGGATGAGATCGTGAATGCCATAGCCTAAGCCTCGTCTCCGATCACCCGATCGATGAAGCTCGCGATGAGCTCCTTCAATGCGGCAAGCGACGGCAGATCCATCAGCATGGCGATATAGCCCCGGATATCACGATTCCGAATTGAGAAGTTGATGTAGAGGAAGAGAACGAGCCCATCGTCCGGCTGATTGTGTTCGAGGGTGAAGAGCCGGGTACCATCGCCGCGGATCACTTCGGGCAGAGAAATGCTGAGGGATCGCTTCAGCATATTGGCCATGGTGGCGAGGCAGCCGTTCAGGATGATGTTGCCCGTTTCGGCAAGAGCCTCCTGCTCCATGGCGGCGACTTCGTCCGGCGGCACGTCGTTCCCGATGATCGCCTTGGTGAGATCGAGGCCGGTGGCCTCGGGAAAGATCAGCAGGGCACGGCCCGAGAACGCACCCTCGAAGCGCTGCTGAATAGCCACGAGATCGTCCGTCTCCCGCTCGCCGATCAGCCGGGCGGCGTGATGAGGTGCCATGATCTCGATGGACGGTACCGAGAGGAGAACCTCCTCGCCGATCATCTTGCGCAGGCTCGAGGCCGCGCGGCTGACCCCGATATTGACGAGTTCCGTCAAAGCATCGTGTTCGAGTTCCGTCAGAGAGATCTGGTCGTTCATCATGACGGCGTGCCGCCCGATCGCATCCGCAGCGCCGCTCCGGAAATGAATCCTCGCAGCCCGTCCTCCGTCAGAGGCTTGCTGACGAAGGTGGCATTGACCTCCCTTGCCCGCGCGATCACCTCGTCCTGGATGTTGGCCGTGATGACGGCAATCGGCATGGTCGGATGAATGGCGCGTAGTTCAGCCGCGAGTTCAAGGCCGTCCTTCTCCGGCATGTTGTAGTCGATCATGGCAAGATCGATCTTCCGCTGGCGGATGATGTCGAGGGCGTCCTGCGCATTGCCGGCCTCGATGCGGTCCCAGTCCGGCTGCAGCGCAGCCAATGCCTTGCCGGCGACGATGCGCGCCAGCTTGCTGTCGTCGACGATCAGAACAGTTGTAGCCACTCACATGCTCCACCAGCGGGTTCGGATTGTCCGGACAGACCAGCTCTTGTTTGAGAGAAAAGGGTTATTTGCTCTTTTAGAGTATCCGAAACGAATGACAACAGGTCAGCCCTCCGTCCTCGCGGCCCCGGGCGCTTGGGCCGCCGACAGGAGCGGGACCATCCAGTCTCGGACGAAGGTATCCTTTCCTTCTCCCCGGATGGTTGGCCTCAGGGCCAGGAGAACCTGAAACACCGCGGTATGGAGGTGTTCGGCATCCGTCAGATCCACGACGCGGCCGGGTTTCTCCTGGAGCCACCGGAGCAGCGGCTCCGCGTCCTCGACACGGCAGGGCCCTTCCAGCACGATGGCATCGCCCGCCAGACGCACGCTCATCCGATCAGCTCCGGGATGTCGAGGATCATCAGGACGCTCCCGTCTCCCATCAGGGTCGTGCCGATGACGCCCGGGAGGCTCGCCAGAAGACCAGCCATGGGGCGCATCAGAATGTCGATGCGCCCGGCAAACCCGTCAACCGCAATGCCGACCCTTTCGTCGCCCACCCACATGACCAGAACCTTCGTTCCGCCTTCCCGATCCCGCGCGCGAGGGATCCGCAGCAGATCGGCCAGCCTGACCAGGGGCACGGTCCGGTCGCGCAGGACGAAAGCCTCCGCCCCCTGGATGGGAATGATGTGGGAGGTGGGCAGATAGGCTGTTTCCAGAACGCCCTCGATGGGGATGCCGTAGGTCTCGGATCCAACTCGCACGGTCATCACCTTGGTCATGACCACGGTCAGGGGCAAGGAGAAGCGGATCGTCGTCCCGTGCCCGGGCCTGCTCTGCACGGCGACCTGCCCGCCAAGTCTCTCAATCGCCGAGCGAACGGCATCCATGCCGACCCCGCGGCCGGACAGATCGGTGACATCGGAGGCGGTGGAGAACCCCGGCGCGAAGATCAGGTCCGTGACTTCGGCATCGCTCATGAGGGTGATCCGGTCTGCCGGCGCGAGGCCTCGCTCGCGCGCGGCGCGACGGACCCGTTCGGGGTCGATGCCGCGCCCATCGTCGCTCACTTCGACCACGAGTCGATCGCCCTCCCGGCGGGCCCGGAGGATAATCCTGACTTTGGAGGGCTTTCCTGCCGCGAGGCGGACCTCCTCCGGTTCGGCCCCATGGGCGACGGCGTTGCGCAGGACATGGAGCAGAGGCTCGGCCAGTCCCTCCGTGACGGACTTGTCCGCCTCCACGTCCTCGCCTTCCATGGAAAACTCCACGAGCGTCCCAAGCTGGCCGGCGCTCTCGCGGACGGCGCGCGGGAAGCGCCGAAAGATCTCGCGCATGGGCATCATGCGCACATCCATGACGGCTCTGTGCATATCGGCGACGAGCCGGTCGATGGTCGCCTGGCATGCGGCGACGCTGCGCACGAGATCCTCTCTCGCGGCTGATCCATCGCCCATGGCCGCGATGTGCGCCAGCCCGTTCTTGGCGACGACCATCTCGCCGACGAGATCCGCGAGCCGGTCGATTCTTGCAGCATCGACACGCAACGTCCGCGAAGTGCCCGCCGTGGCGGAGCGTCTCTCGCGCGTTGCAGATCCGTCACGTCCGGCCTCAACCCCGGCGGCCGCCTCGTACCCCGTCACATCGTAGATGACCACCTGATCGGGAACGAAGCGGAACACGGCCTTCACCGCCTCGTACCCGGCCGAAGACAGAGCCTCGAGACGGAGATTGCAGGCGAAGGGGTCGATCTCGGCGGCCGGAGGCCAGGGCGCCTGATGGCTCGCCCGAACATGGACGAGATCAGGGACCGATCGCAGCAGCGCCAGCGGATCATCGCCCGCGAAAAAGCAATCGGCTCGTGGCGTGTACCGGATGGCGGTCAGGGTGAGGCTGTTGGGCGTCCGTTCGGCCCGGCGGGAACCGGCTGCCAGAAGGTCCTCGATCCAGCCGCCATCCGCGTCCGCAATCGCCGGACCATCCGGCGCAGCCTCCCCTTCGAGCTGGGAGCGGAGCGCTCGCGCAAGACGGTATCCTTCATCGGCGGCATCCGATGGCAAAACCCCGGTCTGCTCGATGGCCGAAACCCAGCGCTCCGTCTGCCCGACACAGTCGAGGAGAAGGTCGATCACGTCGGCGTCGATCCTCGCCGGGGCGCCTTTGAGGGCGCCCAGCAGATCCTCGGCAGCGTGGAGCGCGAGACCCATGGGAGCGAAATCGAACAGCCCGACAGAGCCTTTGAGGGTGTGGACCGCGCGGAAGGCGCCGTCCAGGTGCGCGGCGACCGATGGTTCGCGCTCCATGTTCAGGAGATCGTCGCTCGCCTGTTGAACCAGTTCGCGCGCCTCGACCACGAAGTGCTGCAGAAGATCATCCATCACGGCCCTCCGGTCGTTGATAGACGATCGCATCCTCGAAGCGGCGGAGCCTGAAGCGCTTCGAGATGCGGCTCATCGACTCCGTATGACCAAGGCAGAGATAGCCGCCCGGATTCAGCGCGTCGTAGAGACTGTCGGCGGTGAGTTCCCGCGAGGCATCGTCGAAATAGATCAGGACATTGCGACAGAACACGACGTCAAACCGGCCCTGGGCCGCGACCGAGGATTTGTCCACCAGATTGACCGATGTGAACTTGACCGATTCCCGCAGGTCCCGGATCAACCTGCGCTGACCATCGCGAGGCGGTTCGAAATACCGGTCGATGACGTGAGCCGGCAGACGCGACAGGGCGCGCTCCCCGTAGACGCCGTCCTGGGCCTTCAGGAGTGCCTCCGTGTCGATATCGGAGCCGACGATCTCGATATGGTAGGCATCCACCATTCGCCAGTTCTCGAGAAGCCAGATGGCGAGGGAGTACGGCTCCTCGCCGGTCGAGCACGGCACCGACCAGATCCGCACGAGATCGCCCGGCTGTCTGTTTCGCACGATGTCGGGCAGGAGCGATCGGCCCAGGCAGTGCAGCTGATGCTCCTCCCGGTAGAAATAAGTCTCGTTGACCGTGAAGATGTTGATCAGCTGCTCGACCTCGACCTCGCTGGTCTGAAGATACGAGAAATAGGCCGGGAACGTGCGCATGTCGGTGGCGGACATCCGGTCGGCGATGCGCCTTTCGATGTAGTACCGCTTGCTCTCGCCGAAGGTCATCCCGGTCCTGCGATAGAGGAACTCGCAGAGGCGACGGATCTCGTCCGGGCTCAGCCGGACCTCCGACGCCTTCCCGGATGCGGCAGACCTGTTCGGCGGCGAGGACTTGCTCATGCGCGCCCGATCATGTCGATGATGCAACGGGGAATCTGCTCCAGGGGCGCCACGATCTCCGCCCCTCCCCGGCGCACGAGTTCGCCGGGCATCCCCCACACGACCGCGCTCTCCTCGGCTTCCGCGATCGTGCGGCCCCCCAGTTCCCGCAGCCGCGTCATGGCGTCCGCTCCATCGCTGCCCATGCCGGTCATCAGAACGCCGATCAAGTGAGCCGGCGCGAAATGCTCCATGGCGCTGTCGACCAGGCGGTCCACGCTCGGATGCCAGCGGTGTTCCGGAAGCGACGGCGCGGCCATGACGATCGGTCCGCTCGGGCGAATGCCGATGATGACGTCCGCGTCGCCCTTCCCGATATAGACGTGTCCGGCTTCGAGCGGCATCGGCTGCGTGACCTCGACCACGTCCAAGGCGCAGAGCTTGTCGAGCCGCCGGGCCAGGGGCCCGGTGAAGGATCCGGGCATGTGCTGGGCCACCACCACCGGCACCGGAAAGTCGGACGGGAGGCCCGACAGCACCGCATCCAGGGCAGGTGGACCGCCGGTCGAGGCGCCGACGAGCATGAGTCCACGCGCGGACGGAGTTGCACTCCTGGCCGCCGGAACCTCTCGATACGGACGGAACGACCTCCGGGTGACACCGGCGGGCTTCCTGGTCAGGCCGCTTTTCAATCGCACCCGCTCAGCCAGCCTCAGGCTGCCGGGAAGGCGCGCCCGCGATGCCGCACGGACCTTTTCGATCAGCAGAGGGGCGAGCGTTTCGATCTCCAGCGAAACCGCCCGCTTCGGCTTCGGGATGAAGTCCACAGCGCCCAGGTTCAGGGCCTCGAGGGTGACGCTCGCTCCTGCCTCGGTCAAAGACGATACCATCACGACGGGGCATGGGCGCTCCAGCATGATACGGTCGAGGCAGGTCAGACCGTCCATCTCCGGCATGTGGATGTCGAGCGTCACCACATCGGGCTTGAACTCGCCAAGCTGCTCGAGGGCCTCCACTCCATTACGCGCGAAGGCGATCTCGAAATCGCCTTCGGCGGCGAAGACCGTGCCCAGAAGGCGCCGCATCAGGGGAGAATCGTCGACGATCAGCAGTCGCGTCACGGGTCGGGCCGATCGGGATGAGCGCTGCTCAAGGATGCGATCAGGTCCTTCTCCGCCCGGTCCAGGAGCTCGTGCGGATCGAGCAGGAGGATCATGCGCCCCTCCGCCTCGATGTTGGCAATGCGGTGGACGGTCTGGGTTTCGCCGGCTGCGAGTTCGGGCGTCGGGCGAAGCTGGTCCTGGGGAATCGTGAGCACCTCCGAGACGGAATCGACGACGAAACCGGCCTGCATCTGATCGATCGTGACGACGACGATCCGCTCGCGCCGGCGTTCGCCGCCCCTTTCGATCTTGAAGCGCCGCCGCTGGTCGATCACGGGCACGACACGGCCCCGCAGGTTCATGACGCCTTCGATGAAGGCCGGCGCCCTGGGCAGACGAGACAGGGTCTCGGGAACGCGGACCACTTCGTCGACCGACGCGATCGGCAGCCCGTATTCCTCGTTTCCGAGTTGGAACACGATGACCTGCTCGTCGCGATTGGGAGAAGCGTCGGGGCTGCTCATCTCCGGATCCGTCTCCATCTGAGGCGCGATGAGCTCGGCCAGCGCCTGATCGCGAAAAAGGTTGTCGGTCGAGAGCACCGACACAAGCCGCCGACCGCCATCGAGGCGGCAGATGCGCTGGATTTTGGCCTCCGCCCCGCCGCGGATCAGGATTGCCGGCACAGGTTCCAGGTCTCCTGAAGGACGTCGCAGGACTTCCTTGATGCCGTCGGCCACCAAGCCGACCAATGCGTCGCCGACCCGCGCGACCACGACACGCGATCTGGCATCATCGTGTCGGCCTGAGGGAAGTCCGAGGAGTTCACGAAGCGACACGAGCGGCAGCAGGCGCCCGCGCCGGGCCACGACGCCCAGCATCACGGAATCGGTCTGGGGCACCGCGACACTGCCGGGGGGAACGGCCACGATCTCATGGACGGAATTCAGCGGCAGCGCAAAGTCCTGGCCGGACACGGCAAAGCAGACCAGAGCCACCTCGTCGGGGGTCGTCGGGCTCGATTCCCGAGGCTCCGACATCGCGGCTTCACGCCTGTGATGCGCGCGTCCGCGGTCATGCCCGAAGTCCCGGGACAACAGGGCGTCGAGGTCGATCAGGCGCGCGGGCGCGCTCGTCGCCTCATCGGCCTCGTCCCCGACACCGCTCGCCCGCCAAGAGGCCACCTTGTCGATCTCCAAGCCGATCGGCGCGCCGCGATCGACCACGACCACACGGGTATGGGCGGAGGAGCCTGGCGGACGTCCCATCAGGCTGCGCAGCGAAACGACCGGAAGGACGGCGCCGCGCAGGTTCGCGATCCCGACCAGGCTCGATGGTGCGAGCGGCACGCGGGACACGGCCGGCCGGCGTATCACCTCGGCGACGTCGGAGGCGGGAAAGGCGAAACGCTCGCCATCCACCTCCACCGTCAGAAGCGCCTGGTCGACCGGCGAAGGGGCCGTCTCGGCCATGCTGTCATGTCTCCGCGATCTGGAGCTCATCCGCCAGGGAGGCGATCTCCTCGATGGCGGCGGCCAAATCCTCTGCGCCGCGCGCCTGCTGCCGGGCCGCGGTGGCGGCTTGCACGGATGCGTTTCCGGCCTGTTCGGCCACCGCCGCGACCTGCTGGGTCCCGAGCCTGACCTCGCGAACGGCACCGAGGATCGTCTCCGCTCCGGACAGAATGGCCGCGCTTCCATGCCGGATCGCGCCGACATCGGCCTCGACCGCCCCCAACCTCTCGGCCATCAGGGTATTCTTGGCGACCTCGGCCTCCGCAATCGATGCGCTTTGATCGAGATCGCGTCGGACGACGATGATCTGATCCCGGATCTGGCGAACCACTTCCTTGATACGATCGCTGTTCTCGGAGGCATCCCGGGCCAGAACGCGGATATCCCCGGAGACAATCGCGAAACCGCGCCCCGCTTCCCCGGTTCGCGCCGCCTCGATGGAGCCGCTCACGGCCAGCATGTTGGTCTGGACCGCCACGAGAGCGATGCTGTCCACGATCTTCTCGATGCGTCGGCTGGTCTCGTTGAGGCCGCCGATCATGTCGATGACGGCCTGCGTCTCCCGCAAGCCCTGTTCGACCCCGTCGGCCATCCGCAGCGTCGCCGAACGGTTCTCCTGGAGGGCTGCCGCCAAAGCCTCGACGCGCTGGACGGACGTGCCGGCGGCGTCCAAAGACGCAGCCGTGGCGCGCTCGATCCGTTCCATCGCAGCATTGGTCTGCTGGGTCGCGGCGGCCTGCATCTGCGCTCCCCGGCTGATCTGATCGACCGCGGTCATGATCTCGCCGGCGGCACCGGACAATTGCTGGATCGCGGCCGAGAGCTCCTCGGCCGCCGATGCGACCTGCTGGGCGGTCGCCGATCCTGCGGTGTTCGCCTGAAGATCATCGGCCAGGGCGGCCAGGTCGTGTGCGGTCTGCTGGCTTTGGTCGAGAGAGACGCTCTGCTGCTGCACGGAACGCTGAGCCTCCGCGGCCGCCGCGGCCTGCTCCTCGGCGGCGCTTGCCACCTGTTCGGCCCCGCGCTGCGCCTCGCGAATGGCCGTCTCGGCCTCGATGGCGGCGGCCAGGATGGACTGGCTGCCCTCGGCCAAGAGAGCCATGTCGGCGCGAATCCGGTCGAGAGCCGAGACGACGGCGCGGCCCGTGCGGGCTTCGCCCGCTGCCGCTTCAGCCGCGCCCCTGATCCTCGCGGCGACCGACCGGACCTCCGTGGCGATGCCGTCGGCCAGGGTCTGGACGTCCTGGGCGCTTTTTTCTGACGCGCTGGCCAGCGCGCGGACTTCGTCGGCAACGACGGCGAAGCCGCGGCCGTTGTCCCCCGCTCGAGCCGCCTCGATGGCGGCATTCAGCGCCAGAAGGTTGGTCTGATCGGAAATGTCGCCCACCGTCCGGGTGATCTCGCCGATTGCGATCGCCTGCTTCTCAAGGAGTTCGATCACATCGACCATCGCCTGCTGACGGGCTGCGTTCGCCGTGACCGCCGCCACCGAGGCGTCGATCTGAGCCCCCGCTTCGATCAGGAGGATCTGGAGACCGGCCGTCTTGGATTGGGTCGCCTCGGCGTGGCGCCTGGACTCCGCGAATGATGCACCGAGGCTCATGATGGCCGACAGGGATTGCTGCGATGCCCCCGCCGCCTCCTCGGCCCCGGCGGCGATTTGCTCCATCGCCCGGCGCAACTCCTCCGCGGCGGACGACGATTCCGTCACGCCGCTGGCCAATTCCTCGGTGGCCGCGCCGATGCGCTCGGCAGCCTTCTGCTGCCTGGCGCGGACGCGATCATGGGCCCGTCGCGATGCGTTCACCCGTTTTGAAGACCCGGGTCGGTCCACTGCAACCGGAGTATCGCCGTCAATCTGGCGGAGGGTGGCTTTGCCCGGAAGATCGGTCGTCTTAACCAGTGCCATCTATGGCCTTCGATGGTTCGTAACAGCGTGACAGGGCCTGATTTGACGTGCTGGCCCTTTGGTCATCCCTATCACATCAACCAGAAGCGAAGCGATAAGGTTTATAGGGACTGATCGCCTGGTAGCAAGCAGCCATGCGGCGATTTCATCAATGTGATACGATGTTTCGCAAAAGCGCCTGTGGACGACGAGCGTCGCGGCATCGGTTGCCTGCCTTTGGACGGGGCACTGGCGGGCGACTGCGCCATCCTTCGACCGCTCGCAGGATGCGCCTTGCTGCGGGCTCGGGCCGGCACTGCGGGTTCTACGGCTATCTCGATGCGGGCTGCCAATATCGCCCCGCCACCAGGGCAACAGCGGCAACGCCAAAGATGGCCCCCGCGCCGCTGACGCATGCATCGAAGACCCTGCTTTCCCGCCCCGGCGACAGGCTTTGGAGCACTTCCAGCGCAACCCCATAGGCTACCAGCGAAGAGGCGATCTGCATCCGCTTCTGACGATAACTGAGCGCGAACAGGACCGCGGCGCCACAATAGGCGACGAAGTGCTCGACGTAACCCGGCGCGCTGGTACGCGTTTGGAACTCATCTGGGACAAGTGACAAGTAGGCAAGGATCGGCACGCAGAACCATGCGCTGGCGGCGAGTATGCGGCGGTTCAGAGCGTTCATCGGATACTGCCTGTCGTAAGAGATGTGCCGGTTACCGGTTGTCGCAGCCATTCCCCTCCTCGTCTTCCCAGTGTCCGGGACATGAGACCGGGCAGGACCTGCCGCTGGGATCTACCCCGTGGGCTGCCGCTCGGCCGACCGTTCCGAAACCCGCTTGACGATCCCGCACTGTCATCAACGTTCACGCACCACAGGGCTTGAGCGCATGCAGGACGGGTCAGGAGGCCATCTTGTCTTCGGTCACGAAAGAACTCAGCGGATAATTATGGCACATCCTGGGATGCTGAACGAGGGACACGGCATAGCGGTACTTGCCGGATGCCAGCGGCGGGATCGAGTCCACGAACTCGAATTCGACTTTGCAGTCGTCCCCCATCACCCGCTGGAACGAGGTGCGGATGTCTCCCAGAGCGCAGGCGGGTGGAGTTATCTCGGTGATCAACTTGATGAGGATGGAGTTATACTCGGTCTGGATAACCTGGGCCTTCTTCAACCATCCGTCGTTGTGAACCTTGCCGAGGAAGTGCATGAAGAAATTTCCCGGAACCGTCGATCCGTCCGCGCGCACAAAGGTATCCATGATGCGCCCGGTCACCGTTTGCAGTTTCTCCACCGACGGCGTGGGAAATTCCGTCAATGCGCCGACCACCGCTCGATCACCGATGCGATAGCGGATGATCGGCATCGTATAATTCGTCATGCATGTGACAAGCACGTCACCTTCTTCGCCCGGCTTGCATGGCTCGCCACGATCGTTCACCACCTCGACCAGATGGGTATAGGTAAAGACGTCCATTCCGTCGCCGGAGACCCGCTCTCCGGCAAACGTACCGACCTCGCGCGAGCCATATCGGTTGAGAACAGG
Source organism: Microvirga yunnanensis (assembly GCF_025460875.1). Taxonomy (NCBI): domain Bacteria; kingdom Pseudomonadati; phylum Pseudomonadota; class Alphaproteobacteria; order Hyphomicrobiales; family Methylobacteriaceae; genus Microvirga; species Microvirga yunnanensis. The sequence continues at coordinate 7,943 of NZ_JAMXFI010000059.1, read as the reverse complement.
GCAGCCGAAGGCTTTCTCAACTTCGATTCGAATGAATGGGTAGAGCGTACCGGCGCTTGTAATAATACCTTTGACACCCGCAATCTTGATTCCTCTGTCGTTGATGTAGCGCGCCATCTCATAAATGCTCTCGGCATAAGCCTCGATCATTACGGGACGTACCCGTTGCAGCGTCTTGGCGTAACATTCAACGTCTTCCTTGCTCATGCACCACGAATTGAGGAAGGTCTGGTTGCGGATGAAATTGGAAAGCTTATTCCGCCACCCTGTCGTACCAAGCAGAACATCACGTTCAGAGCCCCAGAGCGTAACGAATGATTCACCAGGTTGTCTCCCGGCCCATTGATACTGCAACTCTATCGTCGCCCGGCCGATCTCATCATAATACCGGTCCTGCATGACGATAACGGGAATTCCCGAACTTCCTCCTGACCCGTTCTTATACCAAGATCGACCTTGGTAGTCCCGGCTCCTCAGATGCTCAAAGTCGTTGTGCAGATGATCGCGGGTCAATTCCGGAATCCGCGAGAAACGCGTCAGGTCAACGTGATCACCGTCGACAACCCCGGTCTGGCGCAGCAAATCTTCGTAATACGGTACATTGCGAGAAGCATGTATCAAAAGTTGCTTGAGTTGTTGAGCTTGGGTCGAGCGCCGCTGCGTGATCGGCCATGTATAAAAATCGGACAGAAATGAAACATGGTTCGGAACAGGGTTGCGTGTGACATGCGTGTCGTAAAACCCCAAAATAGGTCTACGCCAATTCCCCATGATCTTCGCGCCTCTCAATGAATCACGTAAATCTTAGCAATGTGGCCGCAAAACAGAAACGAACTCAGGTATTACCCCAGAATAACGTCCGCAGAAACGATGGCTGGCCAGTTGCTCGTCAGTCGCGAGTTCGCACCCTCCGGCCAAGATGTCAGCCCGCCTCACGAGGCCCTTCGGCTAGCCTCCGGCGCGCCCCATGATCCCGTACGTTCAGACCGGGCACGACACTCAACGCCACTGGCGATGTGAACGTATGGTCCGTGGGACATCGGCGGAATATCCCTATGCGGTTCAAACTCCTCCATGGCAATGCAGAGCGCCTGACCTGCCCTCGCGGCCGACCCGGCATGAACGGCATTCCCGCATGCTCTCCCAACCCGCCCGTCATCAGCTCGGGCCCCGCCGGAGCGACGTGACCCGCGGTCACCGCCACGCGGCTCGGTCCGACGCGCTCACCCTCTCGAGCAAGCCCCCAGTGGTCGCCAAGCGGCGCCAGGGCGACCGGACCGGCGATCAAAGCCTGGTCGAGCCTCCCCGGCCGAACAGGCATCTTCTGCGTCCGAAGCCGAAGGCAAAGCGCCCTGCCCCGCCGAACTTGATCAGCGGTGAGAGCCGGCTCTTTAGGTGCACTCCCGAAGAGAGACTACATGCAGTCGGGTTTGATGGTACCCTGCCGGGGCTTTGGTTGATGTTCGCCGAAACGCGGAGGAAGTGATCACCGTCCGGACAAATGATGCCCGTCTGCGAAGCAGCGTGATCGGTCCATGCGATCAAGATCGCAAACCGAAGGTCGAATGCAAGAGCGGACGTTGACGACATCTGCCCGACGATGCGCCGAACGTCACGACCGCTCAAGCCAAAATGGTACGGGAGAGGGTTACAACATTGTCGACGGCTGCGGAAGATATGCCTAGTGTGCGCAACGGAGGCTTCGAGAAGGCGCGCTCCGCCGCAGCCCGTCCGAGCCCGATCGCCATCATTATCGGGCAATTCAAGCATGGCGGCAGCGAACGCCAGCTCTATACCTTCCTGTCGCATTGTGACCGTAGCCGCTGGAGCCCGGCCGTCTATGTGTCCGGAGAACTCGGATTCTGGGAGGAGCCGATCCGGAAGCTGAACATCCCGGTCGTGCTCCTGACGGGCAGCCCACTCGCGAAAATGTGGCAGTTCAGAAAGCTTTGCATTGCGCAAGGCGCGAAGCACTTTTTCTCATGGTCTTCCTACACGAACGCTTATGGATTGGCTCTGATCGGGCTCGCGGCCCATCGGGTCGGATCCTTCCGAAACACAGGGTTCACCGACCTGCCATCACGCTGGAGGTCCCTCTGGGCATGGGCGAGCCTGGCAGGAATATCGACAGCCGTGTGCAATTCACTGCGGACGAAAATCGAGATCTCGGAACGGAGCGCATCATCGAAGCAAGTTGTCTACGTTCCGAATGCCATTCAAGTCTTCTCCGACGACGACGTCCGATCCAATCGCGAGTCCTGGCGCCGGAAATTGGGATTGTCCGACGACGACGTGCTCGTGCTCGGTGTCGGCCGCGTTGAGCCGGCCAAAAACTTCACGCGTTTCGTCGATGTCGTGCATCACGTGGTCCAGCAGGTTGCCATCAAAGCCGTCGTGGCAGGAGGAGATCAGGGAGATCTTGCAGCCGTCCAGGCGCACGCAGACGATCTTGGTCTACAGGATTCCATACGATTTCTCGGTCTGGTCCGGGAAGCCCGCGAGTTGATCTGCGCGGCGGACATCTTCCTGCTTTCATCGGACAGAGAAGGTATGCCGAACGTTGTCCTGGAAGCCATGGCCGCCGGTGTGCCGTGTGTTTCAACCAACGTTGGCGCCGTTGATGACGTGGTCGAGCATGGAACGACAGGCTTCATAGCCGGAATGGATGCCCGTGAGCTGGCGCAGTACGTGCAACAGCTGGCAGTTGACTCCGCTAAAAGAAAAGCGTTCGGAAACCGTGCACGGGACGCGATCAAACGGAAGTTTCAGCCGGAGCACATTGTGAGCGAGCTTTGGACACTCTGCGAGACAAGGATCGGTCGTTAGGAAAGGCGTTGCGGGATCGCGTTCGATCACGCGTCGAAGAGTGCAATTTCGAGCGGAACCATCGCGGCTCCGCGGGTGAAGGACCGGTCGGCTCAAGGACATCTCGAAACAAATTTGGTCAGGAGTTTTGCATGGAGGCACCAATACGCGTCTTGATGATCACGTCCGAGTGGCCGACGGAAAACAGTCCCTTTGCTGTTCCTTTTCTCGTGCAGCAGGTGAAGTTTCTGAGGCGCGCAGGCGCTGACGTTGATGTTTTCTTCTTTCGCGGTGCAAAGAATCCCCTCAACTACTTCAAGGCTTGGTGCCGCTTGCAGTGGGAGTACCGATCGAGGTGGAAGCAGTATGATCTGGTTCACGCCCAGTTCGGTCAGGCCGCGTTGATCCCTTGGCCGAAGAGATTGCCCCTCGTCATCACCTTTCATGGGGTCGACATGCTGGGCCACCTTTCGAAGACGGGACAGATGACCTTTCGAGGGAAGTTGCTCGTATGGCTCGGCAGGATCGCAGCTCGTTTTGCGGATGCGGTGATCATCGTGTCGAACGAGATGAAGCAGAACCTCCCTGACTCCCTGACACCTCATATGTTGCCGACGGGAGTCGACCTCGCATCCTTGCCCGAATTGTCGAAGGACGACGCGCGCCGGCAGCTGAACCTCCCTCTCGATGAGCGGCTCGTCCTCTTCGTGGGCAATCCCAAGGACCCATTGAAGCGTTACGACCGGGCACGCGAGGCGGTCGATGCTCTCAACAGAAGGTTGCCCGCCAGGCTCGTGCTCGGGTGGAACATGCCACATGGCGACATCATCAAGCTGATGCATGCCTGCGACGCCATGGTCGTGACATCCCTGCAGGAAGGATCTCCCACGATCGTCAAGGAGGCCCTTGCATGCAATCTCGGCATCGCCTCCGTGGTAGTCGGCGATGTGGTCGAACGGCTGGCCGGCATCGACGGATGTGAAATCGCTGCGGATCACGAACCTGAGACGATCGCCGCCGCTCTTGAAAAAGTTCTTCTCCATGGGGCAAGGGTCAAGGGTCGTGACGCGATTCGAGAACTTGATGAACAGGTGATAACAGAGAAGCTCATGCGGATCTATCGCGGCATCATGAAGCGTGATCGCCCGATCTATGAGCTGGGCGACCGCCCGTTCGTCTCGACTGAGAGCAAGTAAACCAAAGCCCCTGCGGGTGCCGCCGCTGCTTTGACCGACCCGACCCATCCTGGAGGAAATACTGATGTGCGGCATCTTAGGCGTTGTTAGCCTCAGCGGAGAGCCCATCGATGTTAGCGTTTTGCAGCGGATGAACGACCTTCAGTCCCACAGAGGGCCCGATGGAGAAGGGTTCCTGCTGGGATGGTTCGACGGCGAAACGTCAAGCCAGGTTTTCGTTCCACAAACTGCGCAACACGGTCACAATAATGCAGTTCAAGTTGCATTAGGGCACCGGAGGCTCGCGATCCTTGATCTTCTGGACCGCGGATTGCAGCCGATGGCAACCGGCGATGGCCGCACCTGGATTGTCTTCAATGGCGAAATCTACAATCACCTGGAGCTACGGGCCGAACTCGAACAGAGCGGATACCGGTTCAAGAGCCGCACAGACACCGAGGTCCTTTTGACTGCATACGTGCACTGGGGACAGGATTGCCTTTCGCGGATAGAGGGAATGTACGCGTTCGCGATCTGGGACGGAAATCAGAGACGACTGTTCTGTGCCCGCGACCGGTTTGGTATCAAGCCGTTCTACTACGCCTTGAAGGACGGCTTTTTCATCTTCGCGTCAGAGATCAAAGCGCTTCTCGCTTTTCCCGGAGTCGAGGCAGTGGCCGACGATGAGGCGGTCCTCGGCTTCCTCACCCATGGCAATTGCGACTACAGCGAACGGACCATGTTCCGCGATATCAAGGCCCTTCCAGGGTCGCACTGCATTGACATCGATCTGAGCGTTGATCAGTTCACACCGCGCTCCTATTATCAGCTGACTCCGAACACGCGGTACGACTTGTCGGATGAGGATCAAATCGGACGTCTGCAGGAACTCCTTGTCGACAGCGTTCGAAAGCATCTGATCAGCGATGTTCGGATCGGTAGCTGTCTCAGCGGAGGTTTGGACTCATCGGCCGTCGTCGCATTGGTCGGCAAAATTTCGCGCGAGAATCCGGAAGCCGCGGGAGCAATCGGCGACAGGCTTCACACCTTCACTTCCTGTTATGAATACAAGGAACTTGATGAACGGAGTTTCGCTCGGAGCATCGCCGACTCGGTTGGGGCCAAATCAGAGCTCGTGTTCCCGTCTGCTTCGGACTTCTGGGCGGATTTCGAACGACTGACATGGCATCAGGACATGCCGTGCGGCAGTCTGAGCTTCTACGCACAGTGGAGGGTTATGAGAGCGGCAAAGGAGGCCGGCGTCAAAGTCCTCCTCGACGGACAGGGTGGCGACGAGGTGTTCGGAGGCTACGCCAAATTCCGTTATGCATATATGGCTTCTCTCCTCCGATCCGGCCGCCTCCCGAGGTTGTCGAGCGAGCTCTATGCGATGATGCGCCAGGGGGACCGTTACGTGCTCGACTTGCGTAACGGATATCGCTATCTCCCAAAGGGCCTGCGCCAGTTGCTGAACGTCGACTCGGTCATGAAGAATGTAATTCGAGCCGATTGGAGCAGCGCCGTCTCAGATCAGAGTTCACCCGCTACACGATGGTGGCGCAACGCTTTCGGTCATAGAAACGCCGAAACGAATGGTTCCAGCACGCTGATGCAGCGGATCCAACTCGACGACATCCTCGTTGACACGCTTCCCCAGCTACTGCGATTCGAAGATCGCTCGTCGATGGCGTTTTCGATTGAGGCACGGGTCCCGCTCCTGGATCATCGCCTGGTCGAGCACGGAATCTCGCTTCCGGATCATCTGAAGGTGAATAACGGTTGGAGCAAATTCGCTGTTCGCAAAGCGATGAAGGGCTTGATGCCGGAGTCGGTACGATTGCGAAAGAGCAAATTGGGTTTCGCGGCACCCGATCGAATTTGGCTCTCCGATGATCTCAAACCTCGGATCAACGAATTGGTCAAAGGTACCATGCGCAGCGAGAAGTACATCAATTCGGCGGCCCTGAGGCAATGGCACGCCTCCTCGCGGGTCGATACGGGGAACAAGGAGTCATATCTAGGGCTATTTCGCATCATGTCTCTCGAAACCTGGATGCGCACGTTCAACGTGTCCTGCTGAAACGATCTTCCACCGGACGGTTGTCTGTAGGGCAAGGTCCCGAAACAATAGCAGTTCTCTCATCAAGGCCATTCCGGGGCGCGAGAGCTGGATGAATTCAGGGAGTTCGAAATGCGTAACGTAGTGCCTCTATCGAGAGAGGCGAACGACTTCAAAGCTGACATGGGTCGCGCGTTTCGACCGGTCAGTGTCAGCATCATCATGCCTGTCCGCAATGAGGCCAAGCATATCGAACAGTGTCTCCACGCTATTCTCGCGCAGGATTACCCGTCCGAGCTGATAGAGATCATTATCGCCGATGGCCAGTCGACGGACGATACTCGAGCCATCATCGGCAGGCTGGCTGCGGACCACCCGGAAACCCGTATCGTGGTGCTGGATAACCCGCTTCGGATTGCTCCTTCGGCCCTCAACCTCGCAATCGCCCGGTCGACCGGGGATGTGATCCTGCGGATCGATGGTCACACGTTCATCGCTCCTGACTATGTTTCGCAGTGTGTCGCCGCCCTGCAGACATCCGGCGCAGACAATGTCGGAGGTGGCACGGAGCCGATATGCCAGGGCCGTTTCGGCGAAGCAGTGTCGCTGGCCACCGGCACTTCCTTCGGCGTCGGGCATGGGCGGTGGCGTCTCGCGTCGCAAGAGCAGTGGGTAGACACTGTCTATCTGGGTGCCTGGCCGCGCCGTGTCTTCGAGGAGATTGGCCTGTTCGATGAGGAGCAGGTTCGAAACCAGGACGATGAATTCAATTACCGCCTGCGGGAGCATGGTGGATCGGTACTGATCAGCCCGTACGTCAAGTCGAGCTATTACAATCGCAGCACGCCTCGCTCCTTGTGGCGCCAGTACTATCAGTATGGGTACTGGAAGGTGCGTGTCATGCAAAAGCATCCGAGCCAGATGCGGGCGCGGCAGTTCATTCCCCCACTCTTCGTGATGACCTTGCTGTTCGCGACAGCTCTGTCGCCCTTCACGAGCGTCGGCCTTTGGATGCTTGCTCTGACAGCCGGCTCTTATGCGGTCGCTAATCTGACCGCGTCCGTCTGGGCAGGACGGAATGCAGGTGTTACCATGCTGCCTTCGCTCATGGCCGCATTCGCAATTCTGCATGTCTCCTATGGGTTAGGGTTCCTGGTCGGGCTGGCTCGCTTCTGGAACTGCTGGGGACAGCACGGGCATGTCACACGCCTCACATCCGGCACCGATCGTCCTGCGTCAGCGGAGTTCCTCTAGGGCCATAATCTGGCGAAGGATGAACCCGGAGAGACTGCGATAGATCCACCACATCGTCTCGAATGACCTTGGCGTTGTGCAGGAGTTCCCGATAGGAGGGAACGCGACGCCCTGCGTGACGCAACAGCTCGGTGAGGTGCCGGATCTGGACCTCCCGACGCCGCTCGGCGGGCTAGCGATGGAATGTGTCCAGATTGACAACGTACCCTGGTATCGGATTCTTCGTGAGGTGTGAATCATAGAGAGCTAGAATGGGTCGGCGCCAATTGTACATGGCTCATCCTCTGGCGTCGCTTTCCGCCATCCGATCGTTCGTCCGACGTCGAGCACGGAAGGCTCCGCGTTGGGGAAACAGATGCGAAGGCGGCTCCCTAATGATTTTCACGGAATTCCTGCAACGGAGAGCCCTGCGTGGCGAAAGAAGCTGACGATCATCTCAGGTCGGTGCTGAAGGCGGCTGAATTCGCGGCGGACCATGCGATGGAGATCGGCGACTGATCCGGGCAGTGCGTTCTCCATGGCGCGCTTGACACAGGCATTACACTGCTCCTCTGGGTTGAGCTCCGGCGCATAGGCCGGCAGATAGGCTGCCGCATAATCCTGCGGGTGGGCTGCGATGAAGGCGGTGGTCGCCTGTGACCGATGGGCGT
>NZ_JAMXFI010000058.1:0-50257 GCF_025460875.1 Microvirga yunnanensis | reverse complement strand
CGAAGAGGGCCGCTTCGCTCCGGTGTTCGACCCGGTCCTGATCAACGGCCCGCTCGCAACCTTCCCGGTCGGCTCTCCTGCCGACATCTCGGCTGGCCAGCGCGCTCCTGACCTCGTCGCCAACCTGAAGTACGCTGGCACCTGGGGTTCGTTCCAGGTCTCCGGTGCGGCTCACCAGATCCGCAGCAACGTCCTGCAGGCCTCGAACGGCTTTGACTACGGCATCTTCAACGGCACGATCCCGGACACCGAGTACGGCTATGCCGTGACGGCCCAGGGCTCGATCAACCTGCCGATGCTGGCTGCTGGCGACGCCCTCTGGCTCGCTGCCACCTATGCTAACGGCGCTCTCGCCTACCTCGGCGCGACCGGCAACATCACGACCAGCAACGTGACGGGCCGCGTGGTCGATGCCTATATCGGCATCGATGGCGACATCGAGACGGGCGAAGGCTGGTCGATCGCCGGTGGTCTGCGTCACTACTGGCTCCCGACCGTCCGTCAGAACGTCTTCGGTTCGTACGCTCGCATCGAGTACGGCAACCAGGCTCAGGCTCTGACCGGCATCGACTTCGACTTCAACGAGTGGCGCCTCGGCACCAACGTGATCTGGTCGCCGGTGGCTGGCCTCGACATCGGTGTTGAGGTTCTCTACGCCAACGTCGACACCAACAACCTGCAGTTCGTCGATGGTCGTCTGCGCGACAGCGGCGACTCCTGGGAAGGCCGCCTGCGCGTTCAGCGCGACTTCTAATCGGCCTGGCCTGATTGGATAGGAGAACCCCGGTGGCGACACCGGGGTTTTTCTTTTTCTAGGTGATCCCAGCACAAGAGACGTTGAGTGCAAGACAAGAATTTTGCCAGAGCGGTCTATCAGCGACGCGTGGAGATGAAGCTTTCGCTGCGAGAAATCGCGCGGGTCACTGGCATCGCAGCGTCTACGATCTCTCGTCTTGAGAACGGACGTTTGTCACCTACCTTGGACATTGCAGCGAAACTCGCCGCGGCCCTGAACCTGGAACTACCAGCTACTGCTGCAACCGCAACGGGCCCCGCCGAGAACGCCGTCATTAGCGCTGCCGAACCGTTGCCCAACCGATCGACTTCAGTGGTTGTATATCGAAAGCTTGCACATACGATCCTTCGAGCCGGTAGGCGCCGCGACCTGAGCAGGATTGCAGCGCGAAATGATTATGAGATGGCTGTTCTCATACGAGGTACTCTTCAGCTCCGCTCTAACGACGGGTTCAGGGAAAATCTCAAACCCGGAGCAACCATCATCTGTGAACGCATTGCCAAGCACACATATTTTGCAGTTCCAGCTGAAGAAGCAGAATTGCTTTGGATAGGTTGAGAAGGGGGCGCCTCAACAAGTGAAGATCTAATACATCGTGCAGAGAATCGGACCCGGTTTTCCGCCAAGTCCCTTGTGTCTACCAGTTTGGCTACGTCCTCACGCTCAGCCTAAGGTCTCCTCAACGATCCGAGGATTTCGGCCCAGCAACGCCAGGAGAACACGCGCGGCGCCTTGGGGAGCCCGCCGTCCCTGCTCCCAGTTCTTGATAGTTCCTACCGGAACGCCGATTCGGAGAGCGAAAGCGGCTTGAGACAGGCCGGTTGTGCTCCGGATAGCAGCTACGTCAATGGTATGCGGAATTTTGATGCCACCGCCCAAGTCCTGACTATGGTCCGGGAGCGCGAGGATATCGCCCAAGTTGGCGAGCAGCTGGTCAAAATCGTCATCAGCGTCCATGCGCAGCCTCTGTGGTCGAGCAGAGAGAAATGCGCGAACGGTGCAGTCCGTCAAGGTTGGAAAACGTAAGGTTCACGGCGGACTACAAATATCAGGCCGACCGCGGCGAGGGCAATGATGTCGCCGGAGTAGACGGGCCGGAAACCGTTGTGCCAGCCGTGCAGCGCAATGGCGATGGCGAGCAGCCCGATCCAATCGAAGCGGCTTCCTTTCTTCGTCCCGGCATCACGGCCTCCCGGTTCTTTTGGCCTGGACAACTCACGCCCATCGCTCATGGCAAGGTCCTGCAAGTTGGCCGAGGCCCGGAGGGGTAGCCGGGCCTCGGAATAACAGCCGCTGCCGATGTTACACCCGGCTTACCGTCATGCATGCGACCTCCTGGACGAAGCTGCCAAGGACTTCATAAGTTCGTAAGCCCCAATCCTCCGGTGCCTGCATATAGCGGGCGGCGATCAGGGCCTTGGCCCGAATGCCATCCAGCGAGTGTGCGGGCTGGTTGAGAATGGCGTCCTCAATGTCGGACACCTGATTGCAGAGCCGGTCGAATTTGGCCTCGGACAGTTTAGGAGGCTGCGCCATTGCGGCGATTTCGGCTGCCTCAAGGCGGGCCTTGGCCTTCGCATGCTCGGTCACGAGCCGCAGCAGGGCGGCATCAGGATGCGAGTGGGTAGCCGTGGTATGGAGCTTGCGGGGAGCGGAGCGGGCAGTGCTTCGAGCCATGATGGCATCTCCTGTTCGTCAGCAGTGGAAGAGAGGTTCAGGCACGATTTAGGGAAGCGGCGGCGGCTGCGCCCGGTGCGCCATCGTCAGCCAGTAGCGGCAGCAGCTCTTATGGTGGGCTGCTTCCTCCGGGCAGGCCCTGGCCAGGATGCGAGACCGGCGGGCGTAATGCAGGAAGACGATGAACTCGGGGGCAGCCATCAGTGCACTCCCGCGGTGCGGGCGGCTTTGGCGCGAGCCCAGACGAAGCTAAGAGCCGCGCCGACGAGGTGCCGCCAGGGAGCCTTACCGCCCTTCGCCTGCTGTGCCCGTGCCTGGGCGACGGCCGCCGTGATGATGGCTGAGCGGTCGTAAGTGCCGCCTGCCACGAGCGGGGCGGAAGCGGCTTCCCGTGCCAAGCGATCGAGCCGTGCAATCTCAAGAGAGCGGGAGGCGAGGAAGCCGGCAACGGGCTTGGCACGGTCGGCGCGCATGTCGCGCATTGCGGCGGTCCGGTCGATCCTACGGTTATAGGTAATTGTGTTGCCTTTCCAGTACCTCGTGCTAAATAATTGGCACAGACACGGGCGCAGTCAGAACTCCGTACTAACTTTTTTGCACAAGGAGCTAATATGACCCCTGCACAATTGAGAATGGCGCGGGCAGCTGTTCGGATGGGGGTGCGGGAGGTCGCTGCGATGGCTGACGTTGCGCCTTACACGGTGAGCCGGTTCGAAACAGAACAAGGGGGGTTGCGACACGACACAGCAACCAAGCTGGAGGCTGCCTTCGCAAAGCTAGGGGTGAAGTTTATTACCGACGCTGATGGGCGTGCATGCATCTGTTACCAGCCGCCGATGGAAAAGACTCACCCCTAGACGATGGAGCTAAGAACGATGATACTTAGAACAAATACAGAACTGAAATTGAGTTCATGATGACGGACACGCCTGCTTCCGCTCCGCGAAAGAACGCGGAGAATACGCGCGGCAAACCCTTCGAGCCGGGCAACGCTGGCCGCCCGAGAGGCTCCCGCAACAAGGCGACGTTGGCCTTGGAGGCCCTTCTCGACGGCGAGGCCGAAGCCGTGACCCGCAAGGCAGTCGAAATGGCGCTCGACGGCGACACGACGGCCATGCGGCTGGTGATGGACCGGATCATGCCACCTTGGAAGGATCGGCCGGTGGCATTCGCCCTGCCGAAGCTTGAGACGCCCACCGATGCGGTGAAGGCTGCCGCGGCCATCGTCGAGGCGGTCGCGTCCGGTGACCTCACGCCCTCCGAGGCTGAAGACCTATCCCGGCTCGTCGACCGGTTCGTCCGAGCCGTTGAGACAACCGACATTCTGGAACGGCTGGAAAGCCTTGAAGCGGAGAAACTGAGATGAGCCGAACCCTGAAGACCCGAACCCGCCGCCTGGAGCAGACCTCGGCTGCCAGCCCGGGGAATTTTTACTGTCCAGTCATCTGCGCCGAAGACAAAGCGGACGCGGATCGGCAGATGGAGGCCTTGTGGGCGTCGGGCGCTCTCGATTGTTGGAAAGGGCGACCGTTTCCCGTGGTACGCGTGTTCATCGAGAAGCCTGAAGACCCTGAGCCCAAGGAATGAGACCTATTGGCGCTATCGGCGCAATTGGCACAGCCTCCAGAGTTAAGTGGCACGGCCTTCCGACTGGCCGCAGGAGATATCCTCTAAGCCTTTTTAGAAGCGTGGCTTGCCCGCATCAGGAGTAGAATTCCGAAGAACGTGAACAAGCTGGCCCGAGGTGCCACATGTCCCGTCGTCGAATGCTCGTCGTGGCTCTCCTGGCTCTGGTGCCTTTGGCTGGAACGGCGCAGGAATACGGGCTGACGGACCAGCAGCGTCGCGAGCTTCATCTGCCCTACGTTAGAGCCGCAACAGACTGCCTGACCCGGGCTATTGCCTCCAGCCCGGCAGCCTTAGACCATGGCGAGAATGTCGAGAGTTGGAGACCTGCCCGAAAAGCGCGAATGGGCTTCGGCTGCTTACCTATTGCTTACCCAGCTTTGGCAGGTAACGGCCACTAAGAACCTAAGTCTTTGAAAATGAATGGCGCACCCGACACGATTCGAACGTGTGACCTTTGCCTTCGGAGGGCAACGCTCTATCCAGCTGAGCTACGGGTGCTTGCGGCGATGGGCCTGTTTCTTCCCTACCCGATAACGGCCCGGAGGGCAACCTCTGCCGACAGAGGCAGATGCGGCCGTCCCGGAGCAGGGACGGCCGCGACGCGAGAATGCCGGAAGATCCAGCCCGCGTGGCGTCAGGTCTCGTCAGTGGCGGCCCGCTGCCGGGAGACATAGCCGAGAGCGAGCACCAGGGCGGCCCCCACGATGGCGGTGGGAATCTCGGCCTTGTGGCTGAGGTCCTGACCGAGCCGTTCGATCAGCCACGGATCCGAGATTAGCATCTCCCCGGCCACCCAGCCCAGGAGGGCCGCCCCGGCCCAGACGAGAAGGGGCATCCGGTCCAGCAGGGCCATGATGAGAGCCGCCCCGGCCACGATGAGCGGGATGGAAATGGCGAGGCCGATGGCGAGAAGGGCTGTGGAATCCTGCGCCACCGCGGCAATCGCCAGAACGTTGTCGAGGCTCATGACCGCGTCGGCGACCACCACGGTCCAGACTGCATGCCAGAGGCGGTCGGTTTCCCTGACGCCGCCTTCGTCCTCGTCTCCCTTCAGGAGCTTCACGGCGATCCAGAGGAGGAGGAGGCCGCCGACGATTTTCAGGAACGGCGTCGCAAGGAGCGCCGCGACCAGGACCGTAAAGACGATCCGAAGGCCCACGGCGACGCCGGCGCCGAGGATCATGCCGATCCGGCGCTTGTCTTCCGGCAGGCCACGGCAGGCGAGCGCAATGACCACGGCGTTGTCACCGGACAGGATCACGTTGATCCAGATGATGCCGAGCAGTTTGAGAACTTGAGGGAAAAGGGCTTCCATGACGGGGAACTTGAATGACGGTCGAGCTCAGCGGCAACGGAGGTTCGCCCGCCCACCGGCGACGGCCGATGCAGGGGCGAAATGCGGTTGAAAGCCGTTCTCGAATAACAGGGGAGCGCCGTATCAGGCGCATGACGCAATCGACCGGAAAACATGCGGACTTGGCTTCCGGACAAGCCAGGCTGCGATCAAAGGGCGGGTGGCCCCGTCGCACGCAGGGATCCGAGAAGGTTGAAGTTGATGAACCGCCAGGGGTCGATGCCAGCCCCTGCCCCTCGGGCGTTGATCAGGAGGGGGCAAGCCCCATCTGCCGGCGCAAAAACCTCTGAGGTTCCGTCGCCGTCACTCCATTCCTCCGGACCGCTCTCCCGCTCCGTCTCTCCGCTGTCGGAGCCATCGATCAGCAGAAAAGCTTTCTCGAGCTGAAGGGGAAAGGAGGTCTCCGCACCCGCATGATCGATCGCCGGCAGCCACGCCAGGAACATCAGTCCAAGCAACGCCTGCACGATGGCGAACGAGACGCGGGGTCGGGCCAATGCTCTGTTCATCCGAGCGAATGGTACTCCATGGCGGGCAACCTCTCTCCCTAACCCGATCGGAGGCCTCAGAGCAACCGAAGCGGGCGCATACGAGGTCCGCTCCAAGCCCGTCACGCTTGAGCTGCGCCTGAAGAGACATTGCGCCGACGGCAGATCCTGCCTCAAGATGCCGTCCGGGCGACCCGCTCAAAATCGCTTTCCATAGGAGAGCTCAATGGCAGCCCCGAACGACCATGTTTCCCTTCTTCGTGAAGCCTATGCCCGGTGGGTGGAGACCAGAGGCCGCGATTGCGAATGCTGGATGAACATCATTGCCGATGATGTCACCCTCGGCTCCCTCGCGGAAGGTTCGCCGCAAGTGCCCTTCACGGCCCGCCGGACCAGCAAGGCGGGCGTGCGCGCCTATCTCGATGACCTGATGCGCGACTGGGAGATGATCTCCCACGCCATGGACGATTTCATTGCCCAGAACGACCGCGTGGCCGTGGTAGGACGGGCGGTCTGGCGCCACAAGGGCACTGGCAAGGTGGCCGACACCCGCAAGGTCGACATCTGGCGGTTCCATAACGGGAAGGCAGTCGATTTCGAGGAATATTACGACACCGCCGGGCTCATCGCCGCGGCGACGCCTTGAGCCGCGCGGGCGGAACCAGCCTCAGCCGCCTGCGGCACGCGGCAGGACCTGGGCGAGGTCGGCCTCGCCGAGCAGGCGATACTGCCCCGGCTCCAGGTCCTCCGGCAGGGCCAGACCGCCGATCCGGTCGCGATGCAGGGCCGTGACATGGTTGCCGAGCGCCGCGAACATGCGCCGGGCCTGATGATAGCGGCCTTCCGTCAGGGTCAGGGTGGCGCTGGTGCTGGACATGACCTCCAGCCGCGCCGGCAGGAGGGGCTTGTCCTCGCCCTCCAGCATCAGGGTCCCGGCCGCGAAGATCTCTGCCTCGTCGCCTCGCAGGGGACGGTCGAGCGTCACGCGGTAGCGCTTGGAGATGTTGGCCCGGGGCGAGATGATCCGGTGCAGCAGAGCGCCGTCGTCGGTCATGAGCAGCAGCCCCGACGTGTCCTTGTCGAGCCGTCCGATCGTAGAGATGGCCGGATCGCGCCGGCGCCAGCGCTCGGGAAGCAGGCCGTAGACCAAGGGGCCGGCCTCCTTGTGCGAACAGGTGACGCCCAGGGGCTTGTGCAGCATCAGGGCCAGACCGGGAGGCGGGTCGAGCGGCTTGCCCTGGATGCGCATCCGCTCCGGGAGGTCGCGCGTCACGGTGATGCGCCGATCGGAATCCTCGATCTCGACCCCGTCCAGAGTGACCAGACCCGCGTCGACCAGCGACTGGACCTCCCGGCGCGAGCCATAGCCCATATTGGCCAGGAGCCGGTCGAGACGCAGCGTCGGAACCTTGCTCATCGGGCGGCCTCGTAGATCTTGTAGCCGTTCGCCTCGACCTTCGGTGTCACGCGCTTGAACAGGCTTTTCAACACGGCCTCATAGGGAAGGTGTCGGTTGGCGACGAGCCAGAGAACCCCGCCCGGTCGGAGAGCCTCCGCGGCCCGGCGGATGAAGGCCTGCCCGAGGCTCTGATCCTCGGCGCCGCCATCATGGAACGGCGGATTCATCACCACGAAATCGAGGCCTTTCAGGTCGAGGCCGCTGCGGATATCGGCCCAGCGGACCTCAGTCCGCGGTTCCTCCACGTTGCGCCGGGCCATGTCGACGGCGCGACGGTCGATGTCGATCAGGGTCAGGCGTTCCACCGCCGGGGAGGCCAGGACCGTCCGGGCGAGAATACCGATGCCGCAGCCGAAATCCGCTCCCCGACCGCTCAAGGACGGCAGGGTCTGCTCCAGGAGGGCGCTGCCGGGATCGAGGCGGTTCCAGCTGAAGACGCCGGGCCATGTCCAGAGCCCCAAGGCGTCGTCGACCCGGGGGCTGCCCTCGGCCAGGGCATCTTCGAGTCCGACCGGACGTGCAGGCCGTGCACCGGTGCAGATGCGGTGATGACGACGGGACGTCTCGGCGACGTCACAGCCGAAACCGTTGAGTTCCTTGCGGATCCGCGAACCGCCTTTGTCCTTGGGCGCCAGAACCGTCAGGGACCCGCCCGGGGCAAGCGCCCGCAGGGCCAGGGCGACGGTGTAGCGCCGTTCCACCGTTCCAGGCGGGGCCAGGACGACCATGCGGGCGAGAGAGCCATCCTCCTGCCGTTCCAGCGATCCGGAACCGGGGATCAGAGGCGAGAACTGGATGGCTCCAGCCGGAACGTCGGCCAGTTCGCCCGGAGGCGTCCCATAGACGCCGCTTGGTTTCGTGTCTTGCAAGGTCACCGAGCCCACGCTGAACGCCGGCGTTCTTAATATGCCGCGATCCGGAAGGTAAGACTCAATGAGTGTGGCCGGTCTGCTTTGCCCCGACGGCCCGGATTTCCGATTCTCCGACCGCACGCTGAGTGCCGCTCAGGGTGTCGCGGATCCGATAGCCCAGCTCGCCAGCGCTGTTCTCCGGCATCAGGCGAACGATCTCATAGGTTCCGCTCGTGCGATCCGCGAAATGGGCTGCAGCGGCATGAACCAGTTGCCCCATGGAATATTTGTGGCTCACGGGAGACTCCTTTCGAGAATAAGCAAAAAGCCGCCCTTGAGGGGCGGCTTCGGGAGGCGGCGCAGAGGCCAAGCCTGGTCAAGCGACATTACGCCGTTTGAATGTTGTTGACGGCGACCTTGCCGGAGCGGCGGTCTTCGGCGGTGTCGAAGGAGACCTTCTGGCCCTCGCGCAGGCCGCGGATGCCGGCGCGCTCGAGCGCGGTGGCGTGAACGAACACGTCCTTGCTGCCGTCGTCCGGCTGGATGAAGCCGAAGCCCTTCTGGTCGTTGTAGAACTTAACAGTGCCCGAAATCATGGGAGTATCCTTGGTAAGGCTGATATGCACGTGAGCCAAGGGCGTGCAACCGCACGACCTCGCGCTCGGGTTCGTCGATGTTTGGGAAGAGTGTCTGAACGTGCGCCTGGAAGGCCAAGGCGTAACGGCCCGATTGTCCGGCCAAATGTCGATAGGAGCTATCTAGGGCCTCGATGCGGCGAATACAAGGCAGGATTGCCGAGAACGAGCCACCCGCTCCGGCAAAGCCCGGAGCAGGGTGATCGATCGGGACCGTCACGGGGTTCGTTTCAGTACTTCAGCCGCAACGCCCGGACGCTCCCGCCGCCGTCCGCGCAGGCGATCCGGGCCCGGGGGCACGCGGAGACATAGGCCGGTGTGGGGCAGTAGGTCTGCATGAAGGTCTCGTCGATGGCGCAGGTCACGTGCACCCGGTAGAAGCCCTGCGGGCCGCTCGGCGCGTCATGCAGCACGGAATAGCCCAGCCCCTGGTCGGCGAGTCGGGCGATCGCGCGGCCGGGCTGAAGCCGGCCGGTCTCGAACCGTGTGGTCGTCCTTACATCGGCCGCCTGGGCGGCCGACCCGATCAGACCGGTTGCCAGGATGATCCCCATCAAAAGCCGCGTCATGCTGCGCCTCACTCCTGTTGCAAGAGGCGGCGGTGCCGAACCCGCCATGCCGGTACGTCACTGCCCTCCCGGGATAACTGCAAAGCTGCCCTCCGGGATCCATGGCATGCCTCTGCACGAAGGATTAACCACACCCCTGCCCTCCGCCTCGGGGCTGCGGGACTTTAAGCAACCGGTAGGATCTTGTGCCGGATAAACGCTGCCAGTTGTAGGCGTGAACTGTCCAGGATCCCATGCACCACATCCATCTCGCTGAGGGTATGCGGCTTCGTTTTCCGGCGCGCAGCGCCGATTTCGACCAGGGCGTCGAGATCGGGATCGTCGCCGCACTGATGAGCCAGGATCTGACGGAATTCACCCGCAGGATCTCCAACGAGAATCTGGGCCAGGTACGTGCCCTGGTGGAGCAGTTCGGCTACCGGCTCGTCGAAGGCCCGGCCGATGGGGAATTTGTGGAGCTCAACTTCTACAGTCGCACCGCCCGCCCGCGTCTGCGCGTCGTGCATTCGGGGACCTGAGGCGCGTCAGGCTGAAAATCTCTTCTGCAGGGCGCGGACGCGCTCCCGGTAAGCCGTGTAGAAGCCGCTCACGGCAATGAGACAGGCCCCGGTGATCGTCCAGGAATCCGGCAGCGACCCGAAGACCAGATAGCCGAGCGTGCCGGCCCAGATCAGCTGGACATAGGAAAACGGCGCGATCAGAGACGCATTGCCGTGGCGATAGGCTAGCACCACGAACCCGTGGCCGATCGCGAACAGGACGCCCATGCACAGGCCGAGCGCGATCTCGGTTCCGTTGGGAGTCACCCAGTGAAAGGGCATGAGCGCGCTCAGAACGAGGCTGCCGACCGAGGCCGAATAGGCGAGCGTCGTGAGAGCCTGGTCACCGGTGATCTTGCGGGTCACCACGGCGCCGATGGCCCAGCTCGACGCGCTGATGATCGGCAGGAAGGCCGCCGGCTGGAAGGTGCCCGCGCCGGGACGCACCACGATCATGACCCCGATGAGGCCGATCGCCGCTGCGCTCCAGCGCCGCCAGCCGACGGTCTCGCCGAGGAACAGCACGGAGAGCGCCATGATCAGGATCGGCGAGACGAAGAAGATCGCCGTCGCATCGGCCACGGGCAGATGGGGCAGGCTCTGGATGAACATGATGGACGAGCCCACCATGCCCAGACCTCTGAGCACCTGAAGGCCCGGCCGCTGAGAGCGCAGCAGGGTGGCGCCGCCCTTGATCAGCACGACCGGGATGATGACGAGCGCGAAGGTGACATAGCGCATCCAGGCCACTTCCGGCGGCGGCAGGGTGGAAGCGAGCTGCTTCGTGATGACGTCAGCCACGGAAAACACGATCGTGGAGGCGATCAGGAACAGGATCCCCCGCAACGGAGAGGCCGGCGCGCCGGAGGGCACAGGCGGAGCCGGGTTCGTCCGGGCAACGGGGTCGGAGGTCATGAAGAGCTCAAAAAATGAGGCTCGCGCGGCGAAGCGACGAGCCTGAAGGTCTCGAGTTTGGAGGATATGAATTCGGATAGAATACTGTTTTGGCGTGCCGAGAAGTGCAAACTCGGCAGATAGTCCATGCTTCTGGGGAATGGGTCGATCAATCGACGGGCTGATGCTTGCGCTCTAAGCATGGAAGCCTCGAAGAGCCTGGTGCTTGGATCGCGTGGCGGGCCTGTCCATCGAGCAGGCATGCGGAATGAGTTCATGCAGGAGCAGATGCCGGAGACACCAAGCCGTCTGGTGAGCGGGACCCCCGCCTTTCGCCGGCTGAACCTCGCCCTGTTCGCAGCCGGATTCTCGACCTTTGCCATCCTGTATTGCGTACAGCCCCTGCTGCCGGAATTCTCGCAGGAATTCCATGTCAGCGCCGCCATCAGCAGCCTGTCCCTGTCGCTCTCGACCGGCCTTCTCGCCGTGGCCATGCTGGCGGCCGGATCCCTGTCCGACGTCTGGGGTCGCAAGCCCGTCATGGTGGCCTCGCTGTTCGCCTCGGCGCTGCTGACCCTTCTCTCGGCGGCCGCCCCGAACTGGGCCAGCCTCCTCGTCGCCCGCATGCTCATCGGCGTCACCCTGAGCGGCCTTCCGGCCGTCGCCATGGCCTATGTGAGCGAGGAAGTCGATCCGAAATCCATCGGGCTCGCCATGGGGCTCTTCATCGGCGGCAATGCGGTCGGCGGCATGGCGGGGCGGATCGTCAGCGGATGGCTGACGGATCTCGGCTCCTGGCGGCTCGCCATCGGGCTGATCGGGGCCGTGGGCCTCGCATCGGCGGTCGCGGCCTGGCGGAGCCTGCCCGCTTCCGCCCATTTCCAACCCCGCCCGGCCCGTCCGGCGGAGCTGCTGGGCTCCTTCAGGGAGCACCTGCGCGATCCCGGCCTGCGAGCCCTGTTTGCCGAAGCTTTCCTCCTCATGGGCGGCTTCGTGACGATCTACAATTATCTCGGCTACCGCCTGACGGAGGCGCCCTATTCCCTGAGCCAGACCGCCATCGGGGCGATCTTCTCCGCCTACCTGATCGGAACCTTGAGCTCCGCCTGGATCGGCGAACTGGCCGGACGCCTGGGCCGCAGGCGGGTTCTGTGGGCGATGATCGCGATCATGCTCGCCGGCGTGGCCCTCACCCTCTTCCACCACCTGGCGCTCATCCTGGCCGGGATCGTGGCCGTCACCTTCGGGTTCTTCGGCGCGCATTCCGTCGCCAGCAGCTGGGTCGGAAGCCGGGCCCTGACCGGGAAGGCCCAGGCCTCCGCCCTGTATCTGTTCTGCTACTATCTGGGCTCCAGCGCCATCGGCACCCTGGGCGGCGTGTTCTGGATTCACGGCGGCTGGCCCGGGGTGGCGGCCCTGGTGACCCTCCTGCTCGCGGTGGCGCTCGTTCTTGCCCTCTGGCTCATGACTCTTCCGCCGCGCAAAGCTGGGCCGGACGCATCCCAGTAAGCAGGTACACGGGGCCAAGCAATCACGCGAGATGTTGTTTGCGTTCAATTTGCCTATCAGCTTGACCGTTACACTATCAACATAGATCAATTGCATAGCGCAGTTCGATACTGAGGCTATACACCCGATAATGCGAATGATTATATCGTCTTAATGTTGCCCTATTAGCCTCCATTTTGCGTCCCATCGATAACAATCAAGGAAATGCATTGTGGATCAACGTAAGGTAACGCTCGCGCTCTTCAGCCTCTTCATCTCCGGATCGACGATTGTCTTGTCTCCTTCCGCTCATGCGGACCCTGACGCATCGTCCAGCAAGGTCATCCAGAGCGGCCGCGCCTCCTGGTACGGACCGGGCTTCCACGGCCGGCGCACCGCGAGCGGCGAAACCTTCAACACCAACGATCTGACCGCCGCCCACCGCACCCTGCCCTTCGGCACGCGGGTGCGGGTCGTGAACCGGCAGACCGGCAAGTCCGTGGTGGTTCGCATCAATGATCGTGGTCCCTATGCCCATGGCCGCGTCATCGACCTGTCGAAAGCCTCCGCGCAGGCCATCGGGCTCTCCGGGGTCGGCTCCGTCGACGTCGCGCAGCTCTGACGGCGGCTCCGAGAGCCTGCCGTTTTCTCATCACCGAATCATCGTCAAACTGAGCTGTTGCAGGCTGCCCGGACCGGAACCCTCCTGTCCGGGCGGCTCATGGAACCGAGAAGCCTTCGGGTGGCTTTTCCCCGGTCACCCTTTCTTGAAGAAGAGGCCAATTGGAAACGCATGCAGATCGGTCGGCCGCTGACATCGATCACTGCCCTCCTGGCGCTGCTGACGGCCGCGCCCCCCATGGCTGTGGCGCAGACGGGTCGGACCTGGGTCGATCCCCCGGCCTTGGGCGCGGCCTCCCCGCCGCCCTCCCCGCCCGCGAGCCCAGCGCCGGCCACCCCGCTGCCGGCCGCCCCGGCCCCGCAGGCCGCGACACCGCCCCCCGCACCGCTTCCCGCCCCTGAGGCCCCGCCGACCCGATCGGCGCAACCCCAGGAGCCGGTCGCCCGGCCTGACGCGCCGCCTGTCCGGCAGGCCGAGCCGCCCGCGGCGGCCCCGTCGGCTCCCACGGTCACGGCGCGGCCGCAGAAGGACCCCGATGCCGACAAGCGCGGCGACCGGGCGTCCGTGGCGAAAAACTTCGCCATCGATTACCTCCAGTCCTGGTCGGCCTCGAACGACGTCGCGCTGGAAGCCACGGCGGCCTTCTATGCGCCCCGGATCCTCTTCCATGGTCGCGAGGTGACCATGCAGAGGCTCTTCAACGAGAAGCGGCGCTTCGTGAGGCGCTGGCCCGAGCGCGACTACCGCCCGCGCCCGGACGGGATCGGGACCGTGTGCAACCCGGCCGGCGAGATCTGCACCGTGCATGCGGTGTTCGATTTCACCGCCTCCTCGCCCAAGCGGCGGCGCGTCTCGCAGGGCACCGGCGCCCTTCAGCTCATCGTTCAGTTCATCGGCGACAAGCCGGTCATCGTGGCGGAGCACAGCACGCTGCTCGGCCAGGACCGCCGCCGAAACCGTGCCTCGGAGGGCGCTTTGCATGAATGACGACACCATGACCCGCGATCCGAAGGCGGAGCCGCGCCGCAACTGGGCCCGCATGCGCGACAGGATGCGCGAGACCATCCACGGGGAGCTCGACCGGTTTCATCCCACCGACGACGCCCGCCGCGCGCTCGAGCTGATCATCGAATCCTCCGTGCGCCCGTCCGAGGCGGACGGCGCGCTCAAGCTGACCATCATCGATCACGAGGGCCGGCCGCGCACGACCGAGAGGGACGGGAAGACGGCGGAGTTCACGCTGCACGATCTCGTGGACGAGCTGCGCCTGAAATACCCGGTGCTGTTCCGGCCGGCGAAGCCCGACGCGGCCTCGCTCGCGGCCGAGGGAGAACCGTCCCGGCCCCGCGAGAAGCCGAAGCGCGACTGGATGAGCCTCGACCCCAAACAGCCTCCGCCGCCGGCGGCCGAGGCGGCCCTGGCACCGGAGGAGGCGGCGGAGCCGCCGGCGCGGCCGGAACCCGGCCCTGACGATCAAGGCCCCAGGTTGCCGGCGGCGGAATGGCCGCGCGGCACGCCCGGGACACCCAAGCCCGGGACACTCAAGGCGGACGGCGCCGCCGATCACGGCGCTGCAAGCCCGGCGGACGACCATCCGGTCCCGGTCGCGGAGGAGCATGAGCGGATCGTCTTCGGCGACATGCGCACCCGTTCCTGGAAGCGGCCCGCCCTCGCGCTGAGCGCGGTGGCCGTTCTCGCTCTCCTGGGTGTCGGCGCCGTCCTGTTCCGGGGCGAGGAGGCGCCCGCGACCCGGGCCGGATCGGGCGCGTCCGCCGCAGCCACCGCCGCAGCGGCGAGCCCGATCCGGGAGCCGGAGCCTTCGAGCACCGGCTCGACCGGATCTACGGGGGCGCTGCGCGGGGTGCCGGACGTGATCGATACGGCGACCCTGTCCCTGAACGGGGAAGTGGTGCGCCTGTTCGGGGTCGAATGGGCGCCCGGCGCCGGCAAGCCCGAGGACCTGACCCAGTACCTCAACGGCCGCGAAGTGGCCTGCGATCAGGTGGGCGGAAACGACGTCTACCGCTGCCAGGTCGGCGGACAGGACCTGTCCCGCGTGGTGCTGTTCAACGGCGGCGGGCGGCCGACCGACGATGCGACGCCCGAGCTCAAGGCCGCGGCCGAGAAGGCTCGCGAAGCGAAGATCGGCGTCTGGGGCAAGCAGCAGCCCTAACGAAAACGGCCCCCGCGCAGGCGGGGGCCGTTCAGCCGATGCTCATGGATGTCAGGCGGTCGCCCCGGCCGGCGCCGGGATCTCGATCTCGATCTCGAGGGTCGAGATGTCGGAATCGCGGTTCATCTTCACCTGAACGTTGTCCTGCTCGACCATGACGTGGCGGCGGACCACGGCCAGGATCTCTTCCCGCAGCTGCGCCACCAGATCGGGCTTGCCGCCGACGATGCCGCGCTCGTGCGCGAGCAGGATCTGCAATCGCTCCCGCGCGACGGGCGCCGAGGTGCGCCGGTTGAAGAAGCTCAAAAGGCTCATGCAGCCCTCCGTCCGAACAATTTGCCGAACAATCCCTTCTTGTCGGTCGGGATGGTCAGCTCGACGGTCTCGCCCTTGAGGCGGCGCACGGCGTCGAAATAGGCCCGGCCCGGCGCGCTGGCCGGATTGTTGAGGGTCACCGGCGAGCCGACGTTCGAGGCGCGCAGCACCTCCTCGCTTTCGGGGATGATGCCGATGAGCGGGATCGAGAGGATTTCCAGCACGTCCTCCACCTTCAGCATCTCGCCGCGCTCGGCGCGGGCCGGATCGTAGCGGGTGAGCAGCAGGTGCTTCTCGATGCGCCCGCCCTTCTCGGCCAATTCCGTCTTGGAATCGAGCAGGCCGATGATGCGGTCGGAATCGCGGACGGAAGAAACTTCCGGGTTCGTCACGACAACGGCGACGTCCGCGTGGCGCATGGCCATGGTGGCGCCGCGCTCGATGCCGGCCGGGCTGTCGCAGATGATCCAGTCGAATTTCTCGCGCAGCTCGTTGAGGACGCGCGCCACGCCCTCTTCCGTGAGCGCATCCTTGTCGCGGGTCTGCGAGGCGGGCAGCAGGGAGAGGTTCTCCATCCGCTTGTCACGGATGAGCGCCTGGTTGAGCTTCGCGTCGCCCTGCACCACGTTGATGAGGTCGAACACCACGCGGCGCTCGGCCCCCATGACGAGGTCCAGGTTGCGCAGGCCGACGTCGAAATCGATGACCACGACCTTCTCGCCGCCATGCGCCAGCGCCGCGCCCAGTGCCGCCGAAGACGTTGTCTTGCCAACGCCACCCTTGCCGGAAGTTACGACCAAGACTTTGGCCATTGTCGCCCTCTTTCTCTCAATCCATTGTTTTCAGGATGATCGAATCGCCATCCAGGTTCACTTGCACAGGCTGACCGAGGAACTTGCCTCCCAGATCGTCAGCGGTCTTGTAGAGCCCATCGATCGCAATCAATTCGGCTTCGAATTTCCGGCAGAAGATGCGCGCGCGGCCGTTGCCCGTGCAGCCCGCGATGGCGCGGCCGCGCAGGGACCCGTAGACATGGATCGAGCCGCCCGCGACGATCTCCGAACCGGACGCGACGGAGCCCAGCACCGTCACGTCGCCCTCGGGATGCAGGATCGACTGGCCCGACCGCACGGAGCCTTCGATGAGCAGCGACTTCTCGGGCACGGGCGCGTCGGCGAAGGGCGTGCCGGCGGCCGCGACCGCCGCGCTGGCGGCATCCGGCACGTCGATCTCGCCTGTCGGCTTGCCGCCGGTGATCGGGGGCGGCATGTCGCCATCGACGTTCTCGGGAGCCGCGCCTTCGAGGCCGATGATGCGGATGTTGCGCATCTTGAACGCGGCCAGGAGGAACTTCAGCTCGGATTTCGACGGCTTCAGCGACGAGACGTCGGCGATGATGGGCCGCCCGGTGAAGAAGCCGGGCGAACGTTCCGATACGGCGTCGAGATCTTCGAGCCAGTCTCTCAGCGGCACTTCGGGCGCGAGGACCAGGGCCATGAAGGACCTGCCACGGAAGCGAAGAGAAGGACGGTTGCGAACGGCAATGGTCACGGGAGTACAGATTCCTTTAATTCCCCATGATTTCGACCGTTTATGGTTAACGGACCGTTAAAAGTGTCGCCGGGCGCTTACAATTTTGCGGGCCGGCCTGGGCTGCGAATCTGCGGGAATCCTGCGGGGGAATCCGGGTAAACCCTGAGGCTCAGATGAGAACTTCCGCCCCTTCAAGGAATATAAAGATAAAACATATCTCTTTTTGATTATCGCATAGCACTTATTGAGTATTACTCCGTCCTCAAAGCTCAATTGACCAACCCATTGAGGAGCATACGATGAGATTTCTTTCGTTTTGTTTCATCGTTGCTTAACGCATATTTTCATCGATAGGGACGAGCACAGAACGATCGGATCAACAAGCCGCCGCAAGGCTCATCCAGGGGAGGATGAAGAATGTCGGGTCGCGTGAACACCTGGTCTCCCGTTGGCAGATTTTTCCGCCATTTCTCTCTCCGGGCCGCCGTCGTGGCGGCCGCGCTCGTGTCCGGCACCCTCGCGGCGCCCGCCCAGACGGCACCGGCCCAGCCGGCGCCGGCGTTCAACCCGGCCCGGGCCAATGCGGGCACGCTCGGGGTGATCTCGGGCGGGGCGGACGGCACCTATATCCGCATCGCGGCCGATCTCGCCAACGTGCTCGACGGCGAGGACCTGAGGGTCCTGCCGATGATCGGGCGCGGCTCGCTGCAGAACCTGCGCGACATCATGTTCCTGCGCGGGGTCGACATCGGGATCGTGCAGATGGACGCGCGCGAGCAGCTGAAGGCGGAGAACCTCCAGAACGACGCGGTGCGGCGCCTGCGCTTCATCACCCGCCTCTACAACGAGGAGGTCCACATCATCGCCGACCGGGAGATCACCGACATCCGCCAGCTCGACGGCAAGAAGGTGAACATCGACAAGGCCGGCAGCGGCACCAACCTGACCTCCCGGCTGATCTTCGACAAGCTCGGGATCAAGCCCGAGATGACCACCTTCGACCAGGCCTCGTCCTATGCGAAGCTCAAGTCGGGTGAAATCCAGGCGGCCGTGTACGTGGCCGGACGCCCGGTCCGGGCGATCGCCGAGTTCCAGACCGACGGCCGCTTCCACCTTCTGTCGATCCCGTTCGAGGGCGAGATCGCGGAAAGCTATTTCCCGGCGCGCTTCGCGAACGCCGATTATCCGCAGCTCGTCGACAAGGACAAACCCATCGAGACCCTGGCGGTCGGCAGCCTGCTGGCCGTGTTCAACTGGCCCGAGAACTCCGACCGCTACAACCGCGTCAAGCGTTTCGTCGACGCTTTCTTTTCCCGGTTCGACGAGTTCCTGCAGCCGGGCCGGCATCCCAAGTGGAAGGAGGTCAATCTCGCGGCCGACGTGCCCGGCTGGGAGCGGGTGAGGCCCGCCCAGGCCTGGCTCGACCGGGCCGCCACCGCCAGCAAGCCCTCGCCCCAGGGCCAGAGCTTCGAGAGCTTCCTGAAGGGCAGAGGCATCGACGTCTCGGCCGAGCAGCGCGAGGTCCTGTTCCGGGAATTCCTCGCCTGGCAGAGCGATCGGCAACGATCCGCCCGTCGCGTCACCCGGCAAGACTGAGCAGCGGACCTGAACGTGGCAGGCACTTTCAGGATCGATCCGACGCTCGGTTCCTCAGCGGCGCATCGTTCGATGCGAAAACCTGGGCCACTTTGCGCACGGTGCGCCGAGACACCAAGGCAGGACCGAAGCCAGAGGCCGGGCACGCAGCCTCTGGCGGCCACCGAAGGAGGTCCGACATGATTGGGCACAAGGCATTTGATTTGAAATCGTTCACCGCCGAGCTGCTGGCCACCACGTTGATCGGCGCGGCTCTTCTCGGGCCCGCATCCGCACAGGGCATCCCGAACACCGCCGGTCCGGCGGCGGACGGATCGGACAACCTCATGACCCTTCTCCCGCTGCTCCTGACCTCGCCGGACCGGCGGCAGCTCGCGGCGGAGCTCGAAACCTCCATCCGCACCGGCGACCGGAAGAGGGCCGAGGACACGCTCAACTCGGCCATCGAGGTCGGCACCCTGGCGATCGTTCTCGTCGACCACCTGAACAATCCGGACCTCGTCGCCACCCTGCAGGGGCTCGGCATCCGGGGCGAAGCGAAGCCTGCGCCGGAACCGGCCGCCGCGGAAGCGGCCACCGCCGCGCCATCCTGTCCGGTCCCTGCCGGGCCGGTCCCGGTCAACCTCGCCGACATGCAGGAGGCCCTGGACCAGGAACGCTCCTTCAGCACCACGGTCTCGCAATCCCTGACGTCCCTCATGCAGGAGCACGGCGCTCTCGAGGCGCGCCTGAAGCAGGAGCAGGACTCCCAGGCGCTCGCCGCCTCCGGGGTGCAGCAGGATCTGCAGCGGGAGCACGACCGGAGCCAGGCCGCCCGGCTGGAGGCGGACGGACTTCGGGAGCAGATCCGCTCCCTGCAGGACGCCCTGGAGCAGGACAGGGCTTCCGTGGCCGCGACCGCGTCCGAGCGGGACGCGCTTCTGCGTCAGGAACGGGAGCGCAGGGACAGGGTCGAGCGCGAGCTCGCCGGCGCCCACAAGAAGCTGCGCGACCTGCAGGCCGCCAGCGACGAGAGGATTGCCGCGGAGGCCCGCCGGACCGCCGAGCTGGAGAAGGCCCTGGCCTGGGCCCGGACCCGCAGCGACATGCTGACCCAGGAACTGCTGGACACGGCGGAGGCGCTGGACACGCTCCAGGAGCCCCGTCGTCCGAGCGCCACCCCGGTGGTGTTCCGCCTCGCGGCCACGGGGACCGAGCCGCCGCTTGCACTGGCTCCCCCTGCCGTGCCTCCCCTTGCCCTGCCTGCCCCGGAAGCGCCCGTTCAGGCTCCTCCGGCTCCTCCATCTCCGCCGGCCGCGGAGTCGAGGCCGTCATGGGCGGAGGCCGGGCGGGTTTTGCTGGACGTCACCTCGGCCGTATCGCCGAAGCAGCCGCCCGCCGTGGTGGTCGCGGCTCTGCCGGACGGGATCGAGCCCCTGCCGCTCGGCGCCGCGGCGGCGCCTCCGGCGAAGGCGCAAAGCCCCGCCACGGGTCCGGGCGCAACGGCCGCGGCGCCGGCCAACCCGGACGAGCGCCTGATCCTGCGCGCGGAGGAGCTGTTCCATAAGGGCGATGTGAGCGGCGCCCGCCTGCTTCTCGAGCGCGCCCTGGACGGTGCCAATCCCCGCGCAGCCTTCGTGCTGGCCGAAACCTTCGATCCGAACGTGCTGACCCGCCTGGGCGCGCTGGGGATCCGGGGCGATGCCGCCAGGGCCCGGGAGCTCTATGCCCGCGCCCGCGCCATGGGCGTCGCCCAGGCCGGGGAGCGGCTGGAGGCGCTGAAATAGGGCTTGTGAGCATTGGCGGATGCTCTCATCGATGCCGGAGCATCGGAGCTTGCCCCATCTCTCCCCGTCATCACCGGGCTTGTCCCGGTGATCTCGATACAGTGAAGCGCGGCGCTCTTCCGATCGGGATGGCCGGCGAGAGGCGGGTGACGACTGGCCGGCCATGACATGGGAGGGGGCGGGAAGGGCGGAGGGTACCATGACCTGGGAGGGTGTTGTCACCGGCCCAGACCAGCTCTCCCCGTCATCACCGGCCTTGTGCCGGTGATCCCGATGCGAGAGGCGCCGCGCCTTTCCGATCGGGATGGCCGGGACGAGCCCGGCCATGACATGCTGCGGCCCCGATCCCAAAAGTAGGTCCGCGGTTCACGTCCGGTGCGCTAAAGCATCGGACCCAAAAGTGGACTTGCACTTTTGGGATCCATCCGATGCTTTCTTCTTGAATGAGAGCATCGGTCAGAACGGAAAACCGGATCCACTTTTCCGTCCGATGCTCTAGAAAGGCACCCACTCGCCGCCCTCGGTGAGGGAATCGACGGCCCGCTCGAGGGCGGTGCCGGCATCGAGCAGCTGCTGGGCGGTCTGCTGGATCTGCAGGGCCGGGCCCGGCAGGCCGGCCACGTGTTCGGTCAGGTCCCTCACCCGGTCGATCAGGTCGATCAGGTCGGCGGCGAGCGCGGCCCTCTCCTCGGCCTCCGCGGCGGCGGGGCGTCCTGGCTTCAGGCGCGGAGCGAGAGGGATCACGTTCGACATGCTCTGAAAATCTTCTTTTGTTCCGCCGAGGGCAATGGACCGTCCGGGCATGATCCACAGCAAACCGCAGCCTTCGGGCCCGCCGCGCGTCGCGTCGGGACGCCTGTCCTAGCGACGGAGGCTTGCCGGACGCTGAAGCGTCACTCTTGACTCCAATATATTGGATAGCTAATCTATTTTGATGGATCAAACCTCCACCCTCAACGCCCACCTGGCCGAGCGCCTGCGCAGCCTGCGCGCGGCGAGCGGCCTGACCATGGATGGGCTCGCCGAGCGCACCGGGGTGAGCCGGTCCATGATCTCCCTGATCGAGCGCGGCGAGAGCAGCCCGACGGCGGCCGTGCTCGACCGGCTGGCCGCAGGCCTCGGCGTCACCCTGGCGTCCCTCTTCGCCGAACAGGACAGCGCCGACGCGTCGCCCCTCGCGCGGCGGGCCGATCAGCGCGTGTGGCGCGACCCGGACAGCGGCTATACCCGCCGCAACCTGTCGGCGCCCGGCTTCGCTTCGCCGATCGAGCTTGTCGAGGTCGTCCTTCCGCCCGGCGCGCGGGTGGCCTACGACACGGGCCACCGCGCCGCGCCGGTGCACCAGCAGATCTGGATCGTCGAGGGCGCGATCGACCTGACCCTGGGCGACGAAACCCATCATCTGGCGACCGGCGACTGCCTGTCCATGCGCCTCGACCGGCCGACCGTCTTCCGCAACCATGCCGATCGGCCCGCCCGCTACGTGGTGGCGCTCGCCACGGACGGGCGCGCCGGATCCGCATCCGCCCTTCCGCGCCGAGGAGCCCCATGACCGTGCCGACCATCATCGTGTCCCTCTCACCGCAGGACGCCCGGGAGCAGATCGGCGCCCTGTCGGCCGTCCTGATCGATTGCGTCGAGGGCGGCGCCTCGGTGAGCTTCATGTCGCCCCTGACGCAGGAGAGAGCCGACGTCTTCTGGCAGGGCGTCGCCGACGGGGTCGCGGCCGGCGAGCGCATCCTGCTCGTCGCCCAGGACGAGGCGTCGGGCCGGATCGTCGGCACCGTGCAGGTCGTGCTCAGGCAGCCGGAGAACCAGCCGCACCGGGCCGACATCGCCAAGATGCTCGTCCACAGCGGGGCGCGAAAGCGCGGCATCGGCGCGGCTCTCATGCGGGCCGCCGAGGACGCGGCCCGAGCGGCCGGCAAGACCGTGCTCGTGCTCGACACGGTGACGGGCGGGGACGCGGAGCGCCTCTACGAGCGCGCCGGCTGGACGCGGTCCGGAATCATCCCGAACTATGCCCTGTGGCCGAAGGGCGGGTTCTGCGACACCACCGTGTTCTACAAGCAGATCGCCGCAAGCTGATCGCCCCGCGCACGGACGGTGTAGACCTTGGCCCAATGGGCTTGCGCGCGTCCGCCATGCTATGGCCGGGCCTCAACCCTCCTGCTTGGCACTCCCGTCAGATCACCATCATGGACCTATCGACTGCGGCGCTCCTCGCCGCCTCGGGCCTTGCGGCCGGCCTCGTCAACGCCATCGCGGGCGGCGGCACCTTCTTCACCTTCTCGGCCCTCGTGGCCGCGGGCCTGCCGCCCGTCGTCGCCAATGCCACGAGCGCGGTCGCGGTCACGCCGGCCAATCTCGCGAGCGCCTGGGCCTACCGGCGCGAGCTCGCCGCCAATGCACGGCGCTTCGCGGCGCTCGGCATCGTCAGCCTCGTGGGCGGCGTGATCGGCGCCTACATCCTCACGGTCACCAACAACGACGCCTTCCGGCAGCTGGTGCCGTGGCTTCTCCTGTTCGCCACCCTGCTCTTCGCGGCGAGCCCGAAGATCGTGGCGCTCGCCCGCGCCATCGGCAAGCAGGAAGGGCATCACCCGTCCACGAAGGCCTGGGCCACAGGCCTCGCGTTCCAGACCGGCGTCGCGATCTATGGCGGCTTCTTCGGCGCCGGGATGGGCATCGTCATGCTGGCCGCGCTCGCCATCACCGAAGGCGACGATTTCCACCTGATCAACTCCGCCAAGCACCTGTGCTCGACGCTGATCCAGCTCGTGGCCGTGGTGCTGTTCATCGCGGCCGGCCTCGTGAGCTGGCCCGAGACCCTCGTCGTCGGGGCAGCCTCGGTGATCGGCGGCTATCTCGGCGTGGTCTTCGGCCGCCGCCTGCCGGCCGGCGTCATCCGCTGGCTCGTCATCGCGGTCGGCGCGGCCCTGACACTGTATTTCTTTATCCGCTGAATTCGCTAACCATATGCGAAATAGCCCGCGGTCGGGCGGCCTTTTGGAAGCGGCTGCCCGATTGACGCCACAACCATGCTCCTTCCTGCGACGTCTCGATTCTCAAGTCTCGCGAAAAGGAAATGCTCGTGGCCGAATCCCAACACCTCTCAGGACTCGACGGAACGCAATCGGTCAGCGCCCTCGGCCTGCGATGGGCCGCCCTGCGCGGCATGCTGAACTCGCCGCTGATCATGGCCGACGAGCAGCGCGGGCTGCGTGACGAGCTCCTGCGCGAGCTCGCCGCCATCGAGCAGGATTTCAGCGGCCTGCCGTCACGCACCACCATGGAGATTTCCGCCAAGCTCGACATCGCGCGGTCGGCGCTTCGGGAGCGCCTCCAGAACGGCGAGACCTGGCTGGCCGACCTGATCGAGAGCATCCAGGCCGACCTCCACGCGGTCAATCACAAACCGGCCGTGTCGCCGTCAACGACCGCCAATCGCTCCCCGGCCAATCTCAGCCGGCCGCAGCAGCGCTCCGACGAGACCGGCTCGTCGCAAGGCTCGTCCGGCACCACGCCGCCGACGGGTTCGGAAACGGCCACCTCCTCGGCGGCCTGACCGCGTCACCCGCCGCGTCCGAAGCCTCTCGGACGCGGCGCCCGTCCCCTGATGCTCCGGTCTACACGAGTCCCGGATCGGTCGTGCTCGGCCGCTCGAGCCAGGCGGGAACGGGCAGGTTCTTCGCGCGCAGGAAATCCGGGTTGAACAGCTTGGACTGGTAGCGCGTGCCGTAATCGCACAGAACGGTCACGATGGTGTGCCCGGGCCCGAGCTCCCGGGCGAGGCGGATCGCGCCCGCGACGTTGATGCCCGACGATCCGCCCAGGCACAGGCCCTCGTATTGCAGCAGGTCGAAGACGATCGGCACCGCCTCCTCGTCGGGGATCTGGTACGCCACGTCGATGGGCGCATCGACCAGGTTGGCCGTGATGCGCCCCTGACCGATACCCTCCGTGATGGACGACCCCGAGGCCTTGAGCTCGCCGGTCGTGTAGTAGCTGTAGAGGGCCGCGCCCATCGGGTCGGCAAGGCCGATCCGGACATTCGGGTTGCGCGCCTTCAACGCCATGCCGACGCCCGCCAGCGTGCCGCCCGTGCCGACCGCGCAGATGAAGCCGTCGACCTGGCCGGACGTCTGCTCCCAGATCTCCGGCCCGGTGGTCTCGATATGCGCCTGCCGGTTCGCCACGTTGTCGAACTGGTTGGCCCAGATCGCCCCGTTGGGCTCGGACGCCGCGAGGCGTTCGGCGAGTCGCCCAGAGACCTTCACGTAGTTGTTGGGATTGGCATAGGGAACGGCCGGGACCTCGATGAGCTCGGCCCCCGCGAGCCGCAGCATGTCCTTCTTCTCCTGGCTCTGCGTGTCCGGGATCACGATCACGGTCCGGAACCCGAGCGCGTTGGCGACCAGCGCCAGGCCGATGCCGGTATTGCCCGCCGTGCCTTCGACGATCACGCCGCCCGGGCGCAATGCGCCGCGGCTCACCGCGTCCTCGATGATGAACAGGGCGGCCCGGTCCTTCACCGACTGGCCGGGATTCATGAACTCGGCCTTGCCCAGGATGGTGCATCCGGTCGCTTCGGACGCGTGACGGAGCTTGATCAGGGGCGTGTTGCCGATGGCGGCGGGAACGTCGGGCTGGATGGTCATGGCACTCCCTGGCGCTGCGAGAAGTCGTCGGTGGATGGAAGAACGGGTTTAAACCCATCAGCCTGGCAATTCACGGGTTATATTCACAAGCAATTTATGTGATTAAAAAAGAAAACACAATCCTTGACGTTCTTTATACCGAACCACATTGTCTGCCTGACGGAGTCCCGAGATGGCGGCCGTGAACAACAAACACCTTGTCATGACCGAGCTCATCCGGGCCGTCCCGATCCGAAGAGGCGCAGCGCTGCAATCGATCGGGATCACCGGCACAAGGCCGGTGATGACGAGGAAGATTCGATTCGGCCAGGCTCTCATGCCTTTGTCACCCCTTAACCCGTTCACGAAAGCTCAGGAGCGACCATGTCCAGCTCTGCCGTAGCTTCACCTCTTTCCGTCGGAAACCGTGCAAGCTTGACCATCAACGCCCCGGCCTCCCTGGCCGCCGCAGCCGGAATCCTCGGCGGCGCGGCCCTCCTGGGCGCCGCCATCAATCCGCGCCAGGCCGCGCTCTACGTGCTCGGCGCGGCGCTCGGGCTCGTGCTCTACCACGCGGCCTTCGGCTTCACCTCGGCCTGGCGGGTCTTCATCGCGGACCGGCGCGGCGAGGGCCTGAGGGCCCAGATGGTGATGCTGGCCATCGCGTCCATCCTGTTCTTCCCCGTGCTCGCCTCCGGCACCCTCTTCGGACAGCCGGTCGCCGGCAACGTATCGCCGGCGGGGATCGGCGTGGTGTTCGGCGCCTTCATCTTCGGCATCGGCATGCAGATGGGCGGCGGCTGCGCGTCGGGCACGCTCTACACGGTCGGCGGCGGCTCCACCCGCATGCTGATCACGCTTGCGGCCTTCATCGCGGGCTCCGCCATCGGGGCCGCGCATCTGCACTGGTGGACCGCGCTTCCGAGCCTGCCGGCGATCTCGATCGTCAAGGCCTGGGGGCCCTGGCCGGCCCTGACCGTGCAGCTCGCGGTCTTCGCGATCATCGCGGCCGTGACCGTGGTCCTCGAGAAGCGCCGCCACGGCCAGCTCGTTCAGCCGACCCCCTCCCCGCGCCACGGGCTTGCACGCTTCACCCGCGGGCCCTGGCCTCTGGTGACGGGCGCGGTCGCCCTGGCGCTGTTGAACTTCGTGACGCTCTATCTCGCGGGCCGTCCCTGGGGCGTGACCTCGGCCTTCGCCCTCTGGGGCTCGAAGATCGCGGCCGCCATCGGCTTCGACGTGGCGAGCTGGCCCTATTGGTCGAGCCCGGCCAACCGGGCCGCGCTCAACGCCAGCATCTTCAACGACGTCACGACCGTGATGGATTTCGGCATCATCCTCGGGGCGCTTCTGGCCGCGGCTCTCGCCGGCCGCTTCGCGCCCACCTGGAAGGTCCCGCTGCGCTCCGCCGTCGCGGCCGTCGTCGGCGGTCTCCTCCTCGGCTACGGCGCGCGGCTCGCCTATGGCTGCAACATCGGGGCCTATTTCTCGGGCATCGCGTCCGGCAGCCTCCATGGCTGGGTCTGGCTCGTGGCGGCCTTTGCGGGCAACGTCCTCGGCACGCGCCTGCGCCCGCTCTTCGGCCTCGAGGTGGAGCGGGTGAAGCTCACCGGCTGCTGATCGGCGAAGGGCCAAGCGGGTCTCGGCCCCATCGCATCAGGGAGCGGCAGGCCGTCCTGAATCCGCCTTCGGCTGCTTGAGCGAGCGGATCAGGTGGCCCAGGGCAATGAAATCGTTCTTCCGGGTCGAGGTGCGGCGCCAGGCCAGCCCCACCGTGCGCATGGGCGCGTCCTCGGGGAACTCGATGAGCGCGACCCGCTGCCGGTCGACCTCGGCCTGGGCGCAGAGTTCGGGAAGGAGCGTGATGCCGTGGCCGGCCGCCACCATCTGCATGATCGTGGTGAGCGACGCCGCCCCGAGGGCCTTTCGGGCCTGCATGTTGGCGATGTGGCAGAACTGCAGGGCCTGGTCCCTCAGGCAATGGCCCTCCTCGAGGAGGAGCAGGCGCTCCTGGCCGATGCGGGTGCGCAGGTCGCCGGTCGCCCAGCCCTGGGCCGCCTGGCTCTGGACGGCAATCAGGAATCGGTCGTCGAACAGCGCCATGGTCTCCACCTGCGGCTGCTGGATCGGCAGCGCGAGAAGAGCCGCATCGAGATCGCCCCGCATCAGCTCCTCGACCAGCGCCCCGGTCTGCGTCTCGCGGATCTGGAGGTCGAGGGCCGGGTATTGCCGGGACATTTCGGTCAGGATCGCCGGCAGCAGATAGGGGGCGATCGACGGGATGATCCCGAGGCGCAACGCGCCCGTCAGGACGCCCTGATGCTGGCGGGCGAAATCGGAGAGCTCCCGCACCTGGTTCAGGATCACCTCGGCCCTCGCGGCGATCTCCTGGCCGGCTGGCGTCACCGCGATGGCGCTGCCCCGGCGCTCGACGAGCTCCACCCCGAGCTCCCGCTCAAGCTCCTTGATCTGCATGGACAGCGCCGGCTGCGTGACCGCGCATTGGTCGGCCGCCAGGCCGAAATGCCTCGTCCGAGACAGGGCTTCGAAGTAACGTAGCTGCCGTAGGGTCACCATGCGATAAGAATATCTGATCGCGTTCCGTAATCAATACAATTGGACCTTATCGGGCCCCATCGGCATCGTGCGCGGCACTCATTGGGGACGACCATGACGAAAACAACAACCATGACCACCACGGCCGGGGCGCCGATCGCCGACAACCAGAACAGCCTGTCGGCCGGAGCCCGCGGGCCGCTGCTGCTCCAGGACTACCAGCTGATCGAGAAGCTCGCGCACCAGAACCGGGAGCGCATTCCGGAGCGCGTGGTCCACGCCAAGGGCTCGGCCGCCTACGGCACCCTGACCATCACCAACGACATCACCCGGTATTCCAAGGCCAAGGTCTTCTCCGAGATCGGCAAGCAGACGGAGGTCTTCCTGCGCTTCTCGACGGTCGCCGGCGAGCGCGGCGCGGCCGATGCCGAGCGCGACGTGCGCGGCTTCGCGCTCAAGGTCTACACGGAAGAGGGCAACTGGGACATCGTCGGCAACAACACGCCGGTGTTCTTCGTGCGCGACCCCGTGAAGTTCCCCGACTTCATCCGGACGCAGAAGCGCCACCCGGCCACGAACCTGCGTTCGACTACCGCCATGTGGGATTTCTGGTCGCTCAGCCCCGAGACCCTGCACCAGGTCACCATCCTGTTCTCGGACCGCGGCCTGCCGCAGGGCTACCGGTTCATGCACGGCTTCGGCTCGCACACCTATTCGTTCATCAACGAGGCCGGTGAGCGCTTCTGGGTGAAGTTCCACTTCAAGTCCATGCAGGGCATCAGGACCTGGACCAACCGGGAGGCCGAGGCCGTGGTGGCCAAGGACCGCGAGAGCGCCCAGCGCGACCTCTACGAGGCCATCGAGGGCGGCGACTACCCGCGCTGGAAGTTCTGCGTCCAGATCATGCCCGAGACGGATGCGGAGAAGACCTCCTACAATCCGTTCGACGTCACCAAGGTGTGGCCGCATGCCGAGTATCCGCTGATCGAGGTCGGCATCCTCGAACTCAACCGGAATGCCCAGCACTACTTCGCGGAAGTGGAGCAATCCTCGTTCTCGCCGTCGAACATCGTGCCCGGAATCGGCTTCTCGCCGGACAAGATGCTGCAGGGCCGAATCTTCGCCTATGCGGACGCGCACCGTTACCGGGTCGGCACCCATTACGAGGCGCTGCCGGTGAACCGTCCGCGCTGCCCGGTCCATCACTACCATGCGGACGGCGCGATGCTGTTCGACGTGCCCAACCGCGGCGACGCCTATTACGAGCCGAACTCCTTCAACGGTCCGATGCAGACGCAGCGCGCCGCCGAGCCGCCGCTGAAGATCTCGGGCGACGCGGACCGCTACGATCACCGCGCCGGCAACGATGATTACCGGCAGCCGGGCGACCTGTTCCGCCTCATGACACCGGACGAGCAGGACCGGCTCATGGACAACATCGCGGAAGCCATGCAGGGCGTCCCGGAAGCCATCGTGAAGCGCCAGATCGTGCACTTCTACCTCGCCGACAAGGCCTACGGCCTCGGCGTGGCGGACCGCATGGGCCTCAAGGGCGCCGTGATGATCCAGGCTGCGGAATAAGCGAAATCCGTAGGGGCAAAATCTGTAGGGCAAGAGCGAGCGGCCCGGGAGCGATCCCGGGCCGTTTTTGCTGCCGTTTTTGCTGCCATGAGGATCCTCGGCGTCGTGGCCGGCCTTGTGCCGGCCATCCCGATCCGGAACAGCGCTGCACCTCGCCGATCGGGATCACCGGGACGAGCCCGGTGATGACGTGAGAGAGGTCGTCGGCGTTCTGTACATCGATCGGAACGAGAGCGGAGACGATCGTTGCAGGGTCGATTAGAGCAGTCCCTCGCCCTGAAGAAACGGGTTGGTCTGGCGCTCCTGCCCGATGGTGCTCATGGGACCGTGGCCGCAAATGAACGCGATGTCGTCGCCGAGCGGCAGCAGCTTGTCCTTGATCGAGGCGATCAGCGCCTTGCCGTCGCCGCCGGGAAGATCGACGCGGCCGACGGAGCCCTGGAACAGCACGTCGCCCACCAGTGCGAAGCGGTCCTTGGGAGAGACGAGCACGACGCTGCCCGGCGAGTGGCCGGGGCAATGCAGCACGTCGAGGGTGAGATCGCCGATTGTGACCGTATCGCCCTCGTCGAGCCAGCGGTCCGGCGTGACGGCGCGGGCGGGAAAGCCATAGGCCTGCCCCTGCTCCGCGAGCCGGTCGAGCAGGAAGCGGTCCGCCTGGTGCGGGCCTTCGACCGGAACGCCGAGGGCCTCGCGCAGCTCGGCCGCTCCGCCCGCGTGGTCGATGTGGCCGTGGGTGAGGATGATCTTCTCCACGCTCACGCCGGTCTGCGCGATGGCCTCGCGGATCTGGTCCACATCGCCGCCGGGATCGACCACCGCGGCCTTCTTGGTCTTGTCGCACCACAGCAGCGTGCAGTTCTGCTGGAAGGGCGTCACGGGGATGATGGCGGCGCGAATGTCGGGCACGGTGGGCTCCTTCTTGGGCGTGATGCACACATAGGCCCTGAGACCGGGTCTGGGAAGCCGCTTCCCTTGACCTTCCCTCACGGGGCTTCACATAGTCCCGGCACCGAATCACAGCGAGGACAAGAGCATGGAAACCAGGGCCGCCGTGGCGTGGGAGGCTGGCAAGCCGCTCACCGTCGAAACCATCCGCCTCGAGGGTCCCAAGGCCGGCGAGGTGCTCGTGGAGGTGATGGCGACGGGCGTGTGCCACACGGACGCCTACACGCTGTCTGGCCTCGATTCCGAGGGCAAGTTCCCGGCGATCCTCGGCCACGAGGGCGCGGGCATCGTGCGCGAGGTCGGGCTCGGCGTCACCACGCTCAAAGTCGGCGACCACGTGATCCCGCTCTACACGCCAGAATGCCGCAACTGCAAATCCTGCCTGTCGCGCCGGACCAATCTCTGCACGGCGATCCGCGCCACGCAGGGCCAGGGCCTCATGCCCGACGGCACGTCGCGCTTCCGTTGTGACGGCGAGACCGTGTTCCACTACATGGGCTGCTCGACCTTCGCGAACTTCACCGTGCTGCCGGAGATCGCCCTCGCCAAGGTGCGCACGGACGCGCCCTTCGACAAGATCTGCTACATCGGCTGCGGCGTCACCACGGGCATCGGGGCGGTGATCTACACGGCGAAGGTCTGGCCCGGCGCGAACGTGGTGGTGTTCGGCCTCGGCGGCATCGGGCTCAACGTGATCCAGGGCGCCCGCATGGTCGGCGCCGACAAGATCATCGGCGTCGACATCAACCCGGCCAAGCGCGCCATGGCCGAGAAGTTCGGCATGACCGACTTCATCAACCCGAAGGAGGTCGGCAACGACAAGGTCGTGCAGGCGATCGTCGACCTCACCGGCGGCGGCGCGGACTTCTCCTTCGACGCCACCGGCAACACGGACGTCATGCGCCAGGCGCTCGAATGCTGCCACCGCGGCTGGGGCGAAAGCATCATCATCGGCGTGGCGGAAGCCGGCAAGGAGATCGCCACCCGGCCGTTCCAGCTCGTCACCGGACGCGTCTGGAAGGGCACGGCCTTCGGCGGCGCGCGCGGACGCACGGACGTGCCGAAGATCGTCGATTGGTACATGGAGGGCAAGATCAACATCGACGACCTGATCACCCACACCATGCCGCTCGAGGAGATCAACACGGCCTTCGATCTCATGCACGAGGGCAAGTCGATCCGCTCGGTCATCGTGTACTGATGGGGACAGGATCGTTGAGTTTCGAGACCGTCTCGCAATCGCGCTGCTTCGGCGGCACGCAGTTCGTCTACCGTCACGCATCGCGGGAGACCGGCACGCCCATGCGGCTTGCCGTCTTCGTTCCGCCGCAGGCGGAGAACGGCAAGGTGCCGGTGGTGTGGTTCCTCTCCGGGCTCACCTGCACGGAGGAGAACTTCACCGTGAAGGCGGGCGCGCAGCGGGTCGCCGCGGAGCTCGGCCTGATCCTGATTGCCCCCGACACCAGCCCCCGGGGCGAGGGCGTGCCCGACGATCCCGAGGGCGCCTACGATTTCGGCCTGGGCGCGGGCTTCTACCTGGATGCCACTGAGGCGCCCTGGGCGAGGCACTACCGCATGCGCTCCTATCTCGAGCGCGAGCTGCCCGGCCTGGTGGCCGAGAACCTCCCGGCCGACATGGCCCGACAGGGCATCACGGGCCACTCCATGGGCGGCCACGGGGCGCTCACCCTGGCGCTGCGCGATCCCGGACGCTTCAAGGCCGTCTCGGCCTTCGCCCCCATCGCGTCGCCCATGCACTGCCCCTGGGGCGAGAAGGCCCTGACGCACTACATCGGGCCCGACCGCGCGGCCTGGCGCGCCTACGATGCCTGCGCGCTGATCGAGGACGGCGCGCGCCTCCCCGACCTTCTGGTGGACCAGGGCACGGCCGACGGCTTCCTGGACAGCCAGCTCAAGCCCCAGCTCCTGGAGGAGGCCTGCGCGCGCGCCAGCCAGCCCCTCACCCTGCGGATGCAGGACGGCTACGACCATTCCTACTTCTTCATCGCGACCTTCATGGAGGACCACCTGCGCTGGCACGCGGAGCGCCTGGGGCCGTAGCCGCCTCAGCCGCTGCCGAACAGATCCGGGTGCCGGAGCTGCAGCGCCTGGATCAGGGCCAAGGTCTTCATGTCGGCGATGGCGCCCTGTTCCAGCAGGCGCATGACCTCGCCGAGGCCGAGCTCCAGCACCTCGATCTCCTCGTGCTCCTCCGCGAGCCCGCCGCCCTCACCGACCCGGTCGGCCGCCCCATAGGGCGCCAGGAACAGGTGCAGCCGCTCCGTCGTCATGCCGGGCGCCGACCAGACCGTCCCGACCGGCTCCAGGGCGGTGATGCGAAGGCCCGCCTCCTCCAAGGCCTCGCGCCGGGCGCAGACCTCCGGCGCGTCCTCGTCGAGCAGGCCCGCCACGGCCTCCAGGAAGCCCGGGCGGCCCTCCACGTGCATGACGGGCGCGCGGAACTGCCGGACCAGGATGACCGTGCGGGCCTGCGGGTCGTAGGGGAGCACCGCGGCCGCATCGGAGCTGTTGAGGATCTGGCGCGCCATCGTCCGGCCGTCCGGCATCTCGACCGTGACCTTGAGAAGCTTGCGCCAGCCGTCATAGAGGGTTTCGACCTGTCGGATCCGGTAGCCTGCCACGTGCCGTTTTCCCCGTTCGATGATGCCAAAAGCCTAAGACAACACGCGAGCCGCCGAAAGTTATCCCTCAAGCCCCGCTGAAGCAGAGTGGCGCCTTCGTGCGTTAAGAGCAGGCCTCGATGAGATCTCGGGAGCGGAAGCGGGTTTCGGGCCCGATTGCTGTCGTGAAGGAGCGTTGCGTGCTGGAAGGTTTGGTTGCGGCCATCAGGCAGAGACAGGCCATTCTGTTTGCCGGAGCCGGCGTGTCCATGACGGTCGGCCTGCCCTCCTGGAGCACCTTGATCGAACACATCGCGCAGGAGCTGGAGATCGACCTGACCGACTTCCGGGGCACGGACCTCAACTATCTCACGCTGGCGGAATTCTACAGGCTGAAGCAGGGCAGCATCGGCCCCCTGCGCAGCTGGATGGACCGGAACTGGACCATACCGGAGAAGGCCCTGGAGACGTCCCGCGTGCACGAGCTCATCTGCAAGCTCGACTTTCCGATCATCTACACGACGAATTTCGACCGCAACCTGGAAAACTCCTACGACCTCTACGGGAAGGACTACGTCAAGATCGTCAACGCCAAGGACGTGGCCCGAATCCACGAGGACGTGACGCAGATCGTGAAATACCATGGCGATTTCGACGACGATGGCTCCATCGTCATCGCGGAAACCGATTACCTGGAGCGCCTCTCGTTCGAATCGCCCCTCGACATCAAGTTCCGCTCCGACGCGCTCGGCAAGACGATCCTGTTCATCGGCTACAGCATGACGGACCTCAACATCCGCTTCCTCATGCACCGGCTCTGGAAGACCTGGGCGGATTCGGGCTACGAGCGCGACCGGCCGCAATCCTATGTGTTCATGCTGCGCCCCAACCCGGTGGAGCAGGCGGTTCTGGAGCAATGGGGCCTGCAGGTCCTGACCGAGAAGGAGTGCAAGCCCGAACAAGCGCTCGAGACCTTCCTGGCCAAGCTTCACAAGGCTGTCGAAGAGGACCCGGCCTGCCCCTGATTGTGCTTCGGCCTCGCGTTGTGCCAATGTGGCGGCCCTTTCCGCTTCCAAGATGATCCCATGGCCGCCGCACCCAAACGCCGTCTGTCCCTTCGCGACGTTCTGACCGACGGGCGCATCGCCCTCATGCTGCCCCTGGGCTTTTCGTCGGGTCTGCCCTTCCTGCTCGTTTTCAGCACGTTGTCGGCTTGGCTGCGCGAGGCGGGCATCTCGCTGACGGTCATCGGACTGATGAGTTGGGTGGCACTGGCCTATTCGTTGAAATTCCTCTGGGCCCCCTTCGTCGATCGCTATGACGTGCCGGCTCTCTCCCGTCTGCTGGGACGACGCCGCGGCTGGATGGTCCTGTCGCAACTCGGGGTCGCGGCTGGCCTGATCGGCATGGCCTCGACGAACCCGCAGGCCGGCCTGCCCCTCACCATCATCTTCGCGGTTCTGGTGGCCTTCGCGTCGGCGACCCAGGATGTGGTCATCGACGGCTGGCGCATCGATGCGGCCCCCACCGAACGCCAGGGCATGATGGCGGCTGCCTTGCTGCTCGGCTACCGGCTCGCCCTTATCACGGCGGGTGCAGGCGCGCTCTACATTGCCGAGTTCGTCAACTGGCACAGCGCTTATCTCACTATGGCCGCGCTGATGGGCGTGGGCCTGATCGGCACCCTGCTCGCCCCCCGGATCGACGAGGGCCCGGCCCGGCAGCACCTCCCTTTTGTCAAGGCCATCGTGGAACCGCTTGCGGATCTGTTCCGGCGCAAGGGCCTCATGCTGATTCCGATCCTGGCGCTCATCGCCTGCTATCGCATTCCCGATTATGCAAGCGGCATCATGGCCAATCCGCTTTATATCGACCTTGGCTTCAGCAAGGCCGACATCGCGAATATCTCGAAGCTCTACGGCGTCTGGATCGGCATCATCGGCGCCTTCGCGGGCGGGCTTGCGCTCACCCGCATCGGCCTGTGGTGGACCGTGCTCATCGGCGCGGTGATGGCCGCGGGATCGAACCTGATGTTCTCTTGGCTTGCCTCTGGCAATGCAACGCTTTGGGGCCTGACGCTCTCCATCAGCGTCGACAATTTCGCTGGCGGCTTCGCAGGCGCGGCCCTCGTGGCGTACATGTCGGGGCTGACGTCGCCAGGGTTTGCGGCCACGCAATACGCGCTCTTGAGTTCACTCTACGCTCTGCCCGGCAAGCTGATCGGCGGCGCATCCGGTGCCGTGGTGGAGGCCTACGGCTACCCTGCCCTCTTCACCGGCACGGCCGCCATCGCCATACCGCTGGTGATCCTGTGCCTCATCATACGCCGTGACACCATGAAGGTGGTCGAAGAGAGACGCGCCGCGGACGAGTTGGCCGCCGTGCCGGCGGGTGCCGGCACGAGGGCTTGAAGGGGTTTCGTACCCCCTGTCATCACCGGCCTTGTGCCGGTGATCCCGACAAAGAGAAGCGCCGCGGCCCACAGGATCGGGATGGTCGGCGGGAGGCGGGCGATGACCGGCCGGCCATGACGTGGAAAGGTTGGCGCCGGCCGGATGTCCGGTTTCCGCGGCGGCACTGGGGCAAGCCCAGCGATGACGGATTGGTCAGACGGCCGCGATCAGACCCAGCCGCCGTCCACGAGATAGGTCTGGGCCGACATGGCGCTGGAATCGTCCGCGCCGAGGAAGAGCGTGAAGTTGGCGATGTCCTGCGGCACGAGCTTGCGCTTCACGCACTGGCGCTTGAGCAGTTCCTTCTCGCCTTCCGGCGTGAGCCACAGATCGATCTGGCGCTGGGTCATGATCCAGCCCGGCACGAGGCAGTTGACGCGGATGTTCTTCGGCCCGAGCTCACGGGCGAGAGCGCGGGTGAGGCCGACCGCGGCGGATTTCGCCGTCTTGTAGGCGGCAAAGGAATCGTCGCTCACCATGTAGCTCGTG
Source organism: Microvirga yunnanensis (assembly GCF_025460875.1). Lineage (NCBI taxonomy): Bacteria > Pseudomonadati > Pseudomonadota > Alphaproteobacteria > Hyphomicrobiales > Methylobacteriaceae > Microvirga > Microvirga yunnanensis. Next base: position 14,585 of record NZ_JAMXFI010000058.1, on the reverse strand, counting down.
GAGCCCATGTTGATGATCGAGCCGCCGCCCGCCTTCTCCATGTCGGGCAGCACCGCCTGAGCGGCAAAGAACTGGTGATCGAGATTGGTGGCGAAGCGCTCGCGCCAGTATTCCGGCGTCACCTGGTCGATGGTGTGGCGGTCGTCGCGGGCCGCGTTGTTGACCAGGACCGTGATCGGTCCGAGCGCGTCGCTGGCACGCCGGATCGCCGCCTGGAAGGCGGGAATGTCGCGCACGTCGCTGTGCTCGAAATGCACGCGCTCGCCGAGTTCCTTCGCGAGCGCCTGGCCGGCCTCGGCGTTGTAGTCGAGGATCGCCACCTTGCTGCCCTGCGCATGGAAGGAGCGTGCGATGCTCTCGCCGATGCCGCTGGCGCCGCCGGTGATGAGAACGGTCTTGCCCTTCAGGGAGCCGTAAATCGTCTGGGTCATGGATCTCTCTCACTCTTGTCTTGGTTTTCTTGCCTCCCCGGTGCGGGGAGGAATTGCGGGTTGGGTTCACGAAGCCGGAGCGTTACACGTGCCTGGAATCGGCAGGTCCTTCCTACCACGTCGTCACCGGCCTTGTGCCGGTGATCCCGATCCGTCAAGCGCATTGCCCTTCCGATCGGGATGGCCTCCCCCTGTCGAACGATCCCGCCATGCCGCGAGCTTGGCTGGCGGCCTCCCGTCAGCTCGCGCCCGGCCCCGGCGTGGCGCCCGGCGGGCACTTGCCGAGGATGATCATGCCGAGCACCTCGTCCTGGGTGACGTCCTGCACGTTGGCCGAACCCACGAGCTTGCCGTTCTTCATCACGCTGACCCGGTCGGCGAGGCCGAACACGTCGTGGATGTCGTGGCTGATGAGGAAGATGCCGATGCCCTCCTTCTTGAGCTGCAGCACGAGGTCGGCGACCTGCTGCGTCTCGGCCGGGCCGAGCGCCGCGGTCGGCTCGTCCATGATGAGCACGCGCGCGTTGAAATAGATCGCCCGCGCGATCGCCACCGATTGCCGCTGGCCGCCGGAGAGCGCCTTCACGGGCTCCTTGAAGCGGCGGAAATGCGGGTTGAGGCGCGCCATGACCTTGCGGGTCTCCGCCTCCATGGTGGCGTCGTCCAGGGTCCCGTAGGGCGTGAGCACCTCGCGGCCCAGGAAGATGTTGCCGGCGGCATCGATGTTGTCGGCGAGCGCCAGGGTCTGATAGATCGTCTCGATGCCGTAGCGCTTCGCGTCGCGGGGCGTCGCGATGTCGGCGTGCTCGCCGTTCACGTAGATCTCGCCCGCATCCGGCCGGTAGGCCCCGGACAGGATCTTGATCAGCGTCGACTTTCCGGCGCCGTTGTGGCCGAGCAGGCCCACCACCTCGCCGGGACGCAGGTCGACCGAGACGCCGTCCACGGCCTTGATGCCGCCGAACGCGATGGAGATGTTGCGCATCTCGACGAGAGGCGTCGTTCCATTCGTGTGCATGATGCGCTTTCCTTACTTGATGCGGCGGCGATAGAGGCTGTCGACCCAGACCGCCAGCACGAGAACCGCGCCGACCACGATGTTCTGCAGCGGCGTGTCGACTCCGAGCAGCACCATGCCCGATTGCAGCGACTGCATGACGAGGGCGCCGAGCATGGCGCCCGCGATGGTGCCGATGCCGCCGGCGAGCGACGTGCCGCCGATCACCGCGGAGGCGATCACGTAGAGCTCGTCGAGGGTACCGGCCGCGTTCGTCGCCGCATTGAGGCGCGCGGTCGAGATGCAGGCGGAGATGCCGCAGAGCAGGCCCATCAGGCCGAACACCTTCATCAGCGTCCAGCGGGTGTTGATGCCCGAGAGCTCGGCGGCCTCCGGGTTGCCCCCGATGGCGAACACGTAGCGCCCGAAGCGCCGGCGCGTGGCGATGAAGGTCATGACGAGCCCCACCACGATGGCGATCAGCACCGGCAGGGCGACGCCCTGCGAGATGAAGAGGCCGCCCTCGGGCCAGGTGATGCCGCGGGCCTCGGCCCAGGTCCGGGCGGAACCCATGGGCATCGGATAGGCATTGAAGATCGCGGCGGTCGCCAGGACGACCCCGCAGGCCACGACGGCGATCACCGCGTCGCCCCAGCCGGGGCGCACCGGAAATCCGAAGCGCAGACGACGGCGGCGGGTCAGGCCCAGACCCACGATGATGAGGCCGCAGGCGACCGCCGCGATGATCCAGGTGGTCGTGGCGCCGAGCGCGCCCTCCACGCCGCCGCCGAAAGCCTTGAAGCGGGTGTCCATGGGCGCGACGGTCTGGCCGGTCGTGACCCACCAGGCGGCGCCGCGCCAGACCAGCAGTCCGCCGAGCGTGACGATGAAGGAGGGAATGCCGAGATAGGCGATGAGCCAGCCCTGGAACAGGCCGATGAGCCCGCCGGCCACGAGGGCGATCAGCACGGCGAGCGGCGCGGTCAGCCAGTGCTCGAGTCCGAGATAGGCCGGCAGCCACTGCACCTGAGCGACGCCGATGATCATGCCGACGACGCCCAGGATCGCGCCGACCGACAGGTCGATGTTGCGGGTCACGATGACGAGCACCATGCCGGTCGCCATGACGGCGACGGACGCGGTCTGGACCGACAGGTTCCAGAGATTGCGCGGGGTCAGGAAGACGCCGCCGGACAGGATGTCGAAGCCGATCCAGATGACGGCGAGCGCGGCCAGCATGCCGAGCATGCGGACGTCGATCTCGAGTTTCGACAGGAGCGAGCCGGAAGCGGCGCTCGGCGGCGGGGCGGCGGTGGCGACGGGTGCGGTCATGGAAATCACTCGTTCTGCAAAAAACGTCATTCCGGAGCCGCGACGCGGAACCCGGAACCCATGAGCACGAGGTTTCGAGGAAAGGCGCGATCGTGCGCCTGATCCATCGATCCCGGCGGTCAGGGGATCCGGGCTCGCGACAGGCGCGCCCCGGAATGACAGCGTCAGATCAGTTGCAGGCCTTCACGCTGCCGGCCTTCACGCCCTGGCAGACCACGTCCTTCGTCGCCCAGCCGGCATTGATGACCACGTCGAGATTGTCCTTCGTGATCGCCACGGGGGTGAGGAACAGAGCCGTCATGTTCTGCTTCTTGGGGCCGAGGTTCCAGGGCTTCGCCCCCTGGATCTCGCTGAGCTTCTTGCCGCCGGCGAGCTGGACGGCGATCTCCGCGGCGTTGCGGCCGAGTTCGCGGGCGTCCTTGAAGACCGTGACGGTCTGCGTGCCGAGCGCCACCCGGTTCAGGGCCGCCTTGTCGGCGTCCTGTCCGGAGACCGGCACGGAACCGGCGAGGCCCTGCGCGGCAAGCGCCGCGATGGCGCCGCCGGCGGTGCCGTCATTGGCCGCGATCACCGCGTCGATCTTGTTGTTGTTCTTGGTGAGGAACTGCTCCATGTTCCGCTGCGCATTGGCCGGGAGCCAGCCGTCCGTATAGGCCTCGCCGACATTCTTGATCTTGCCGGAATCCATGGCGCCTTTCAGCACCTCCATCGAGCCCTGGAACAGGAAGTTGGCGTTCGGATCCGAGCCCGAGCCCTTGATGAAGGCATAGTTGCCCTCGGGCTTGACCTTCAGCACCTCGCGGGCCTGAAGACGGCCGACCTCGACATTGTCGAAGGTCAGGTAGAAGGCCTGCGGGATCTCGATGAGACGGTCGTAGCCGACCACCGCGATGCCCTCGGCGACGGCCTTCTCGACCGCCGGACGCACCGCGTCGGCATCCTGGGCCAGCACGATCAGCGCCTTGGCGCCGCGGGAGATGAGGCTCTCGATGTCGGTGAGCTGCTTGGCGGGCGAGGACTGGGCATCGGCCGACACATAGGTGCCGCCGGCCTTCTCGACCGCAGCCTTGATGGCGGCCTCGTCGGTCTTCCAGCGCTCTTCCTGGAAGTTCGACCAGCTGACGCCCACGACCGGGCCCTTCTGGGCGAAGGCGGCGGTGGCGGACAGCGCCAAGGCGGCAAGAGAGATGAGTGCGTGTTTCTTCGATAGCATCGGCTTCCTCCTGGACCTTGCGTTCCCTTGCAGGCCCCTCGCTCATGACAGGCTGTCGATCCGAGCGGATCGACGGAATGGCTCGCTCTGCCATGCGTTATATTTCGAGCGCGGAAATAATTATCTCAGCCATTGGCAGCTTCAAGCTCCGATTGGGTTATATTTTCGTCTGATACCCATCGGTACGGAAGTTGTTTTATTCATAGATCGAAGAAATGGCCGCGATGACCCTCCTCCCCCTCTCCCCCCGCGAAACGGCGCGCCGGCGCCTGCTCGACGCCTTGCGCCGGGAGGGCCCAATGGCCCGGGTGGAGATCGGCCAGCACCTGGGCGTGAGCCCGGCGAGCGTCTCGGACCTGACCGCGAGCCTGCTCGACGAGGGGATCCTGGTGGCCGAAGAGACGGCCGATCCGGCCTCCGGCCTGATTCGGGGCCGACCCAAGACCCGCCTGTACTTCGCCGAGACCCTGGGCTCGGTGATCGGCGTCTGGACCGGGTTCAACCGTATCGAACTGCGGCTCGTGGACAGCGCCGGGCGCAACCGCGCCAGCCGCCATGTGGAGCGCCCCTTGCGCAGTCTTGGGGCGGAGGAGCTGATGGACGTGCTGGCCGGCACGATCACGGCCTTCGCCGAGGAAACCGGGGCCCGCGACGTGAAGGCCGTGGGGCTCGCCTGCCAGGGCTACGTGGACACGAAGGACGGCATCGTGGCCTGGAGCCCGGTCCTCGGCGCCCGCGATCTGCCGCTCGCCTCGGGCCTCGGGGACCGGCTCGGCAAGCCCGTCCTCATCGAGAACGACGCCAGCGCCATGGCGTTCGCCATCACGCAACGGAACTCGGACCTGCGGTCCGGACGCACCGCCTGCCTGATGGTGGGCGACGGTGTCGGCCTCGGCTTTCTCATCCAGGGCGAGCTCTACCGCGGGGCCCGGTTCGGCGGCAGCGAGTTCGGCCACGTGCGGCTCCGCCGCAGCGGCCCGCAATGCCGCTGCGGCGGGCGTGGCTGCATCGAGGCCTATCTCGCCGATTACGCCCTGCACCGGGACGCCCAGCTCATCGACCATCGCCCGGCCCCGACCCTGCTGCTGCCGAGCGAGGGCGCCATGGGGGCGATCGTCGCGCAGGCCCGGGCGGGCGATCCCGCCCTCCTCAACCTGTTCCAGGCCGCCGGCGAGGTTCTGGGCGATGCGGTCGGGATCCTGATCCAGACGCTCGAGCCCGACCACATCGTCATCTGCGGCCCGGGCACCCGGGCCATGGACCTGCTGCGCCCCTCCTTCGAGGCGGCGCTCGACTCGCAGACCATTCCCGAGCTGCGGGCGCTCGCCGCCATCCATGTGGTGGAATCCTCCATGGACCTGCTGACGGAGGGCGTCGTCATGCAGGCCCTGCGCGAGCTCGACCTGGATCTCGCGCGCCTCAAGGCGGCCTGATCCTGCCGTTGGAACGTCGACGGCGCGGGATCGCCGGGCTCAGATGAACCAGAAATCCGCCTTCGTCAGATGCGCTCCCTCCTTGGTGGCGAGCGTCACGGTGGCGATTTCCAGGGCGGCGTATTTGCGGCCGCTTCCATCCTGGTCGAAATAGATCTTCGCCGTCCTGGAGTTGGTCTGCTTGACCAGGACAAAGTCGTTGCCGTCATGCGCCTTCCCGTCCAGGCTGACGAAGCGGGCATCGAGCTTCACGGCCTTGTCCGGGGAAGCGCCGTGCTTCTTTTTGAGGAAGCCCGCGATCGTCTTGTTCGTGAAGGCGTTGTGGTCGAGATAGATGTCGTCGAACGTCGAACCGAAATCCTTGATGACGTCCTTGTTGGCCTTGTAGTCCCTCTTCGAGATCTTGGTGTCGACGACGAACCGGTCGCGGCTGTCCGAGCCCGTGCCGCCTTCGAGCGTGTCGATGCCTGCTCCGACAACGGCATGGGTCGCCACGCTGCCGTCGGCGAGCTTGAGGGTCTCGACCACCACGTCGCTTGCATCATCGATGAGGTCGGTGTCATCGACCATGCGGAACCGAAATATCGAGCGAATCCGACTCCGTCGATGTCGTATGTCATGTTGAATGATCCATCGGCGAACGCGCTCACGGAGGGGTGCGGCGGCTGCGTCGACGAGTCGAGGATGTTGTCCTCGATTGCTCCACTGAAAACGGACAGGTCAGCCCTCCGGCTGCTCGTCTGCTGCGCCATCTCCCCCGCAAACCCTTGCCTGGCCTCGTTTTGCACCCCTGTCTGTGGCAGGTCGCCGCGTCGGCGCTAGCCCCGGGGGGCGGGAGGGGCTATATCTTCGGCCGATCCATTCTCCACGACCGAGCCGATGCCCTCATCCCGCCCCGTCCAAGCCGGCGACCACGTCTTCCTCGTCGACGGCTCCTCCTTCATCTTCCGGGCCTACTTCCAGTCCATGAACCAGGACCAGAAGTACAATGCCCGCTCGTCGGACGGCATGCCGTCCGGGGCGGTGCGGCTCTTCGTGTCCAAGCTCCTGCAGTTCATGCGCGACGGGGCGGCCGGCCTCAGGCCGACCCACCTGGCCATCGTGCTCGACAAGTCCGAGGGCTCGTTCCGCAAGGAGCTCTACGAGGATTACAAGGGCCATCGGCCCGACGCTCCGCAGGACCTGAAGGTCCAGATGCCGATCATGCGCGAGGCGATCCGCGCCTTCGGGCTCGAGCCCGTGGAGCTGCAGCGCTACGAGGCGGATGACCTCATCGCCACCTACACCCAGCAGGCGAAGGCCCGCGGGGCGGACGTGCTCATCATCTCGTCCGACAAGGACCTGATGCAGCTCGTCGGCCCGAAGGTGTGCTTCTACGATTTCGAATCGGGCTCCAAGGGCAAGCCGGGCTACCGGCCCGAGCGCAACCTGGACGAAGCCGCCGTCATCGAGAAATGGGAGGGCATCCCGCCGGAAAAGATCGGCGACGTGCTGGCCCTCATGGGCGACACCTCCGACAACGTGCCGGGCGTGCCGGGCATCGGGCTCAAGACCGCCGCCCAACTGATCAAGGAATACGGCGATCTCGAAACGCTCCTGGAGCGCGCCCCCGAGATCAAGCAGCCCAAGCGCCGCGAGACCCTGATCGCCAACGCGGAATCCGCGCGCCTGTCGAAGAAGCTCGTGACGCTCGACTGCGACGCCCCGGTCCCCGTGCCCCTCGACGACCTGCGTCTGCCCGAGCCCGATCCGAAGACCCTGATCGGCTTCCTCAAGGCCATGGAGTTCAACACCCTGACCCGGCGCGTCGCCGAGCTCTACGACGCCGATCCTTCGGCGATCGAGCCCGACCCGCGCCTGATGCCCGGCGGCGAGGCGATCCGCTGGGAGCGCAACGGCGACGGCACCGGCGTGACGGCGCCCACCGACGACGCGGTGCCGTTCTTCGGCAAGGCCGACGCGGCGGCGGGCGAGGTCGATCCCTTCGCGGGCCTCGACCTGCCGGAGACTGCGACCCTGCGCAAACCCGTCGAGGGCATCGGCACGCCCTCGCAGGTCGCCGGGAAGCGCGCGACGGAAGCCGCGTCGGTGCCCATCGACGTCTCCGCCTACGAGACCGTCACGAGTCTCGAGCGCCTGAAGGACTGGGTCGCCCGGGCCCGCGAGCAGGGCCATGTGGCGGTCGACACGGAGACGAGCGATCTCGACGCCAACCAGGCCGATCTCGTCGGCGTCTCCCTGGCGCTCGAGGCCGGAAAGGCCTGCTATGTGCCGCTGCAGCACCGGGACGAATCGAACCTGTTCGGGGGCGGCCTCGTCCAGGGCCAGATCCCCGTCGGCGAGGCGCTCGACGTCCTGCGCCCGCTCCTGGAGGATTCCGCAATCCTCAAGATCGGCCAGAACCTGAAATACGACTGGGTCGTGTTCAAGCGCCACGGGATCGAGGTGCGGCCCTACGACGACACGATGCTGATCTCCTACGTGCTCGATGCCGGCAAGGGCTCGCACGGGATGGACGAGCTCTCCCGCCGCCATCTCGGCCACTCGCCGATCAGCTTCTCGGACGTGGCCGGCACGGGCCGGAACAAGGTGACCTTCGACAAGGTCGAGATCGCCAAGGCCACCGCCTACGCGGCCGAGGATGCGGACGTCACCCTGCGCCTGTGGCAGGTGCTGAAACCCCGTCTCGTGGCGGAGCGGCGCGCCACCGTGTACGAGACCCTGGAGCGCCCCATGGTCGATACGCTCGCCCGCATGGAGATGCGCGGCATCATGGTCGACCGGCAGATCCTCAGCCGCCTCTCGGGCGATTTCGCCCAGACCCTGGCGCGGCTCGAGGACGAGATCCACGAGATGGCCGGCGAGAAATTCGCCCTCGGCTCGCCCAAGCAGATCGGCGACATCCTGTTCGGCAAGATGGGCCTGCCCGGCGCGAAGAAGACCCCGTCCGGCCAATGGGCCACGCCCGCGACGCTCCTCGACGAGCTCGCGCAGGCCGGCCACGAGCTGCCCGCCAAGATCCTCGAATGGCGTCAGCTCTCCAAGCTGAAATCCACCTACACGGACACCCTGCAGGAGCACATGCATCCCGAGACCAAGCGGGTGCACACCTCGTTCTCGCTCGCCGCCACCACGACCGGGCGCCTGTCCTCGTCCGATCCGAACCTGCAGAACATCCCGATCCGCACGGAAGCGGGCAGAAAGATCCGCAAGGCCTTCGTGGCGCCCGAGGGCCACAAGATCATCTCGGCCGATTACAGCCAGATCGAGCTGCGGCTGCTGGCGCATATCGCTGACATTCCGCAATTGCAGGAGGCCTTCGCGGAAGGCATCGACATCCACGCGGCGACGGCGTCCGCCATGTTCGGCGTGCCGCTCGACCGGATGACCCCGGACCTGCGCCGCCAGGCCAAGACCATCAATTTCGGCATCATCTACGGCATCTCGGCCTTCGGCCTCGCCACGCGCCTCGGCATCGGCAACGCGGAAGCCTCCACCTTCATCAAGCAGTATTTCGAGCGCTTCCCGGGCATCCGCACCTATATCGACGAGACGAAGCGGTTCTGTAAGGACAAGGGCTACGTGACGACCCTGTTCGGGCGCGTCTGCCATTACCCGCAGATCCGGTCGAGCAACCCGTCCGAGCGCGCCGGCGTGGAGCGCCAGGCGATCAACGCGCCGATCCAGGGCACAGCGGCGGACATCATCCGCCGGGCCATGGTGCGCATGGAGGACGCCCTGAAGGCGGAGCGCCTCTCCGCCCGCATGCTCTTGCAGGTGCACGACGAGCTGGTGTTCGAGGTGCCGGACGACGAGGTCGACGCCTCCCTGCCGGTGATCTCCCGCGTGATGACGGAAGCCCCCTTCCCGGCCATCACCCTGAAGGTCCCTCTCGCCGTGGAGGCGCGCGCGGCGCAGAACTGGGACGAGGCGCATTGATCACGCGCCCGGTCGTCCGGGAGGTCAGCACTCCCCAGGAACACCGTCAGGCTCAAGGACCGGACGGTGTCAGGTGATCCCGCTTCTGTAGGGCGCGGCGCTCTTCCGATCGGGATGGCCGGCACAAGGCCGGCCATGACGTCGGAAAGGTCGCGCCACAACGATGGCCCTCCTCCGCGTCATCACCGGGACGAGCCCGGTGATGACGCGGAGGGTGGCCCAACGGGCGGAGGGTGGCCGGGACGGGCGGCGACCTCGGCGCCCCGGGATCCCTGGGCCGTCGGACGAGACGTTATGTTCGTTGACGCGGCAGCCGCTCCGCAGTACCGATTGTTCGAAAGAACGAACTCTTCCGTTTAATGATGTCATTTGCTCCCCTGTCCTCCGAACCGCGAAGCCAGGTCGACGACCCGTCGAGCCTGGTCATGCGGTTTGGCGCACACGAGCCCCTGATGATGGATTCAGGGATCGCGCTCGCCCCCTGGCAGATTGCCTATCAGACCTACGGCACCCTCAACGCGGACAAGTCGAACGCCGTTCTGATCTGCCACGCGCTGACCGGCGACCAGCACGTGGCCAACGACAACCCCGTGACGGGCAAGCCCGGCTGGTGGCTGACCATGGTCGGGCCCGGCAAGCCCGTGGACACGAACCGCTTCTTCGTGATCTGCGCCAACGTGATCGGCGGCTGCATGGGCACCACCGGTCCCGCCTCGACCGACCCGGCGACGGGCCGGCCCTACGCGCTCGACTTTCCGGTCGTCACCATCCGGGACATGGTGCGGGCCCAGGCGGCCCTGATCGACAAGCTCGGCATCGAGAGCCTGTTCTGCGTCGTCGGCGGCTCCATGGGCGGCATGCAGGTGCTGCAATGGGCGGTGAGCTACTCGACCCGGGTCTTCGCCGCCCTGCCCATCGCGACCGCTGCCCGCCACTCGGCCCAGAACATTGCCTTCCACGAGGTCGGCCGCCAGGCCGTGATGGCCGATCCGGAATGGCGCGGCGGGCGCTACCTGACCGAGGGCACGCGACCCTCCAAGGGCCTCGCCGTGGCCCGCATGGGGGCGCATATCACCTATCTGTCCGAGATGGCCCTGCACCGGAAGTTCGGCCGCAACTTCCAGGACCGGTCCGCCCCGACCTTCTCCTTCGACGCGGATTTCCAGATCGAGAGCTACCTGCGCTACCAGGGCATCTCCTTCGTCGAGCGCTTCGACGCCAACTCCTATCTCTACGTCACCCGGGCGATGGACTATTTCGACATCGCGGCGGAGCATGGCGGCTCGCTCGCCAAGGCCTTCAAGGGCTCGGCCACGCGCTTCTGCCTCATCTCCTTCACGTCGGACTGGCTCTTCCCCACCTCCGACTCCCGCGCCATCGTCCACGCCCTGAACGCCGCGGCGGCCTCCGTCGGCTTCGTCGAGGTGGAGAGCGACAAGGGCCACGACGCCTTCCTGCTCGAGGAGCCCGAGATGTTCGCCGCCGTCCGCGGCTTCATCGACGCGGCCGCGCGGGTGCGGGGCATCGCATGATCGCCTCGACCCTTCCGGCGACCGACCTCGAGACCGGCCATCGCCTCGACTTCCTTCTCGTGGCCGACATGGTCGAGCCGGGCTCGCGGGTGCTCGACATCGGCTGCGGCGACGGCTCGCTCCTGGCGATCCTGCGCGACCGCCGGGGGGTCGACGGCCGCGGCATCGAGATCTCCCGCGAGGGCGTGAACGCGTGCCTGGCCAAGGGCCTGCCGGTGATCCAGGGCGATGCCGACACCGATCTCGCCGATTACCCGGACGATGCCTTCGACTATGTGATCCTGTCCCAGACCATCCAGGCCACGCGGCAGCCCCGGGTGGTGCTGGAGCATCTCCTGCGCATCGGCCGCCGGGCCATCGTGTCCTTCCCGAATTTCGGCCATTGGCGCGTGCGCTTCGATCTCGGCGTCCGGGGCCGGATGCCCATGACCGAGAACCTGCCCTATTCCTGGTACGACACCCCCAACATCCATTTCTGCACCATCCGGGACTTCGTGGAGCTGTGCCGGGAGGTCGGCGCCCAGATGGAGAAGGCCGTGGCGCTCAACGCGGGCGGCCAGCCGATCCGGGTGACCCTGCCCTGGTGGGTGTGGAACCTGCTCGGCGACCAGGGCGTGTTCCTGCTGAAGAGGCGGTAATTCGCGCTGCCGTCGTCATGGCCGGCCTCGTGCCGGCCGTCTCCCCCATGGTAGGGCTCGGCGTTCCAGACGAACGGGATCACCGGGACAAGCCCGGGATGGCCGGAAGGGCGCTACCCTTCCCCCTCCGCAAGCGGGTGCAGATCGCGCACCATGCTCTTCAGGCGCTCGTCCAGCACATGGGTGTAGATCTGCGTGGTCGAGATGTCGGAATGGCCCAGAAGCTCCTGCACCACGCGCAGGTCGGCCCCGTTCTGGAGCAGGTGGCTGGCGAAGGCGTGGCGGAGCACGTGGGGGCTGACCCTGTCGGCTCGCAGGCCCGCCGCCCCGGCGAGCGCCTTCAGGTCGCGGGCGAAGGCCTGGCGGGTGAGATGGCCGCTCTCGCTGTCGGCCGGAAACAGCCAGGGGCCGGCAGCCTTGGTCCGCTCCTCCAGCAGGGCCAGATAGGCGCGCGCCGCATCCCGGGCCGCGTCGGTCAGCGGAACGAGCCGTTCCTTGGCGCCCTTACCGCGGACCACGAGGAACCGGTCGCGGGACCTGGCGGCGCTGCGCGGCAGGGCGACGAGCTCCGAGACGCGCAGGCCCGTGGCGTAGAGCAGCTCCAGCAGGCAGGCCATGCGGGCGGCACGAAGACGATCGGACGGTGGGGCCTCCGGGTGCTGAATGCCCTCATAGGCCACCTGCAGCAGACGGTCGACCTCGGCCACGGAGAGCACTTTCGGCAGCGCCCGTCCCCGCTTCGGTGCCGAAACCGCGGCGGTCGGATCGGCCGGGGCATAGCCTTCCACGTAGAGGAACTTGTGGAACTGGCGCACCGCCGAGAGCCTGCGGGCGGCCGAGGAGGCTTTCAGGCCGCGCTCCTCCAGGCTTGCCATGAAGCCCCGGATGGTGGCGGAACCCGCCGTGTCCGGCTCGCCGCCGGTTTCCTTCAGATAGGCGAGGTAGTCGTCGAGATCGCGCCGGTAGGCCTCAAGCGTGTTCTTGGAGGCGCCCCGCTCGGCGGCCAGCATGTCGAGGAAGAGGCTCGCGTGGCGCGCGCCGCTCATGAGGACGAGGGCGTGCGGCTGGTGGGCACCGGGACCGTGATCTCGCGCGGATCGGGGTCGACGAAGGTCGCGAGCGCAAACATGGCCGCGAAGCCAAGGCCCGCGAGAATGGCGACGACGAGGAGGAACCGGAACAGGGTGGGCACGTGAGCCTCTTGAGACGTTGAACCGCTAGAACCATGCCAGGGCCGCGAAGGCAAGTCCCTCACTTCGGTTAAGTTTGCCAGGGAAAGGGGAATAACGCCCTTGTGACAGGCCGCCGCGCCCGTGCTAGGACTGAGGCCATGAACAATATCAGCCGCTTCAATTCGCTCGATGAAGTCGGCGGGCAAGACCAGTCAAGCCGGCGCGGCCACCCGATCAGCCGCCAGCTCGGCACGCGATCGCTCGTGCTCGTCGGGCTCATGGGCGCCGGAAAGAGCACGGTGGGCCGCAGGCTCGCGCAGACGCTCAAGCTGCCGTTCCGCGACGCCGATCACGAGATCGAGGCCGCGGCCGGCATGACGATCCCCGAGATCTTCGCCATCCATGGCGAGGCCCATTTCCGCGACGGCGAGCGCCGCGTGATCGCCCGCCTCCTGCAGGAGGGGCCGATCGTGCTCGCCACGGGCGGAGGCGCCTTCATGAACGAGGAGACCCGCCAGCGCATCGCCGAGCACGGCGTCTCGCTCTGGCTCAAGGCCGATCTCGACATCCTCATGCGCCGCGTCCGCAAGCGGGCGACCCGCCCGCTCCTGCAGAACCCTGACCCGGAAGGCACCATGCGCCGCCTGATGGAGCTGCGCTACCCGGTCTATGCCACGGCGGACGTGACCATCGATTCCCACGAGGCCCCGCACGACCGGGTCGTCGCCGACGTCATCAAGGCGCTGGGCGACTGGTTCGCCCGCGAACACCAGGGAAATGCCGAGCCATGACGCGTCCCGCCTCCCGGAGGGACGACCCGTCCCTCATCAGGGTTCCGGTCCCGCTCGGGGACCGGGCCTACGACATCCTGGTCGGGCGCGGCGTGGTCGAGACGGCCGGATCGCGCATCGCGGCCTTGGGCGCCCGCGCGGCCGCCATCGTGACGGACGAGCATGTGGGGCCGCTCTATGCCGGGGCTCTGGCCGGAGCCCTGGAGGCTCAGGGCCTGCGCGCATCCGTGACCACCCTGCCGCCCGGCGAGGCCACCAAGTCCTATGCCAGCCTGGAACAGGTCTGCGACGCGGTGCTGGCCGCCAGGATCGAGCGCGGCGATCTCGTGGTGGCGCTCGGCGGCGGCGTGATCGGGGACCTGGCGGGTTTCGCGGCCGCAGTGGTGCGCCGGGGCGTACGCTTCGTCCAGGTGCCGACCACCCTGCTGTCCCAGGTGGATTCCTCGGTCGGCGGCAAGACCGGCATCAATTCGCGTCACGGCAAGAACCTCGTCGGCGCCTTCCACCAGCCGAGCCTGGTCCTGGCCGACACGGCGCTGCTCGACACGCTGCCCCTGCGCGAGATGCGTGCGGGCTACGCGGAGGTGGCGAAATACGGCCTCATCGACGACGCGCGCTTCTTCGCCTGGTGCGAGGCGAACTGGCGGGGCATCTTCGCCGGCTCACCCGAGCGGGACGAGGCGGTGGCGCAGAGCTGCCGCGCCAAGGCCGCCGTGGTGGTGCGCGACGAGCACGAGAACGGCGACCGGGCGCTCCTCAATCTCGGCCACACCTTCGGCCATGCGCTCGAGCGGATCACCCAGTACGATTCGGCGCGCCTCGTCCATGGGGAGGGCGTCGCCATCGGCCTGTGCCTGGCGTTCCGCTTCTCGGCCGCGCTCGGCCTGTGCCCGGCGGCGGATGCCGCGCGGGTCGAGGCACACCTGTCGGCCGCTGGACTTCCCACGCGCCTCTCCCATGTTCCCGGGGGCTGCGGCACGGTCGACGCGCTTCTCGACGCCATGGCCCAGGACAAGAAGGTGAAGGGCGGCGCCCTGACCTTCATCCTGGCCCGGGGCATCGGGCAGAGCTTCATCGCTCCCGGCATCGAGGCCGACAAGGTCCGCA